>NZ_JBWJFQ010000020.1:0-135991 GCF_057784235.1 Mesorhizobium sp. CNPSo 4670
GCGCTCAACGAAGCCGCGGGCTTCCATCTTGTCGAGCAGCCGGGCGAGTGTGATCGGCATGATCTCGATCAGGTCGGCCAGTTTGTTCTGGTGGATGCCTTCATGCCGGGAAAGATAGGCCAGCACCTGCCACTGGGAGCGGGTCAGCCCCGACGCCTGCGACCGCTGCTCGAACCGCTTTCGAAGCAGACGCGCGACATCGTGCAGCACGAAGCTGATGTTGGGTGACGATGGCATGGGAGGGGCTGGTTTTCTGAACGCGACTTTTAGTGAGCATGCTTATTATCATCATGCACATAGATGGGTGATGGCCAGCAATTTGATAACTGCAGATGCTCGGAAGAGGGTCTTTGGCGATTGCGAAGATTGGCCCTTCTCCGCTCACCGAGCGACTGCCGGCACGTTGTGATGAGGCTGTTCAGGCGGTTGCCCGACCAATGCGAACTTACAGGCGAACCGCGGTCGCTTTGGCTTTCTGTTCTTTGATCGCACCGGTGAGAAAGAAACGCCCTCGAGCAAGAGTCCGAGGGCGTCGGGCAGGTCCCTCGTCTGGATGAGTTCAGTCGTTCGGGCCGTAGCCGTTCGGATAGTATCCGCCATCGCCGCCATTGCCCATCAAGAAGGCGCTGCCGGTGTCGACGCGAAGTGTCTGGCTCAGGCCATCGATCTGGTGCAACAACTGCTGATACTCCCCGACCGACATCTCGCCACGTCCGGCCGCCCTTTGGGCCGCCTGGCTGATGTGTGCGGCCCGCATATGCAGTCTATGCGCCTCGGCCGGCTGGATCTTGTTCAACTGCATCGCATTTGCGATGCCTTGGTCCAAGCCCTGTATTTGATCCATCAAGGCCGTGACGCGGTGGCCAGGGACGCCTTGATCCGCGCCTTCTGCCGGATTGATCGAGCCTGTCACGACTGGATCAGCGTGGAATGCCTGGCCATTGATGTTGTCGGTGGCATCAAGTGCGCCGGCAGAGGCAACGCCGGCGGCGGAAAGAGCAAGCGCTGTTCCCATATAGATAGTTTTGATGTTCATCACATGGTCTCCTTCTCTGGGTTGAGCGATCGTCCCATCGACGACCGCAGTGGTAATCTGCTGGCAGTTGAGGCTGGCTGGATCGACGCTGGCACGAAGGTGCGGGCTGCCTCAGCGAGGCCCGGATGCCTTAGGTCTAGCGATGAATGGAGTTCGACGGCGGCTTGACTACGGGCAGTAATAGCGATGCCAACCGCGCCCGAGATGCGTACCGCTGGCCGGGCCGTACGAGCGGTAATCTCCGCAGTACGGCCCATATTCGCCAAGTCCAAAAAATGGGACAAACCCGGAGAAGTCGTCCAAGTCGTCACTGCGATGGAAGCGATCGAAATGGCGCCTTCTGTAGAAGCGACGATCGCCGTTGAAGCCGCGATGCATGCCGAAGTCACCACGGCCCCTGGCGAACGGATGGCCGTCGAAGCTGCGACCACCGAAGCCGCCATGACTCCTGATGAACATGGCGCCGCGATCATCGCCGCCACTAGCGAGCGACACCGTTGCGGAGCCGGTCGCCAGCATGGCGCCCAAGGCGACCGTGGCCAGGATTGTCCTTGAATTACTCATAACACGCACTCCTTCGAGCAGAAGGCTACCGGCTGCTCGCCGTAGTAATGGAGGCACGGTCGAATCTGGAGACGCGACCCTTCAGCATCACAGAGCTGGCGTTCGAGATCCTGCCGTCATGTCGGGTCGCCTTGAGGCTCCCGCCGACGGTTCTCGATCCGCCTGGACTCGAGATGGGCATTGGCCGGCAAATGGATAATTGGTGATACCCGGAAGAAGGTATTTGGATATTACGAAGACTGTCCCGTATGATCGAACCGGCGCGGGTCACGTCTGCTGTCGATGCGCCGCTCCGGAACTGGATGGCGCCGCCCGCCCTTGGCGCCGCCATGGGGCCGCGACCAGGCAAGTAGCCTGAATGGGAACAATCGGTCTGAATCGTCCGGCACTGACCATCACGATGTCGCGACGAGGCCTTCTCGCCGGGTGCGCGGTTATTGATTGGCTGCCTTTCGCTACATATTTGCGCAGGGCGTCGCGTTCCGCGTCAGAGCGAACCGCCCGACCAGGAAATTGGTGATTGGCCGGCGTCCTGGCTATCGAGAGTATTGGAAGGAGCTGTTTGGCTTCGACGAAGAATGGCTCCTATCCAGCTCACTGAACTGACCGCCTTCGTGGCAGTCGCGGAACATCTCAGCTTCACCAAAGCAGCGGCGGAGGTCGGAATCGCCCTGCCCACCATGAGCCAGACCATCCGGTCGCTTGAGGAGCGGCTCGGCGTTCGGTTGTTCAATCGGACGACGCGTAGCGTTGCCATGACGGAGGCCGGGGTTCGGCTTCTGGCTGAAGTACAGCCGATCCTCCAAGGCATAGATCAAGCTGTCGAGAGTGTAAATTCGTTCCGCGACAAGCCAATTGGGACATTGCGTTTAGCTATCTCACGGCCGACCGCCGCGATATTGGCACCTATGGTGCTCGCGCCACTCATCCAGCCGTTTCTCGCGGAATACCCTGCCATTCACCTTGAAATCCATGTCGATGATACGAGCAACGACATTGTCAGCGGCAGGTTCGATGCCGGAATTGGTGTCGGGCACAGGATCGAGCGCGACATGACGATCTTGCGCATCGCGGACGAGTTCAGGATGCTTGCGGTCGCCGCTCCGACTTATCTGACGCGCCATTCGAGACCGTCGCTTCCAAAAGATCTGCATGCCCACGACTGCATCCAATTCCGTTCGCCCTTCAACGGCTCCATACAGCCCTGGGTCTTCACCCGGGGCGACCAGCATGCCGAGATCGCCGTCGAAGGCTCCCTCATCGTCAATGACCTTGATATGCTACTGAGCGCAACTCTCGAAGGAGTCGGCATTGGCTACCTCCCGGAGCCGATTGTTGCGAGGCACCTTGCGCGAGGCCGGCTGGTGGCCTTGCTGGAGGGCTGGAATCGTACCCTGCCTGGCGTTTTCCTTTATCATCCCAGCCGTCGTCAAACGCCCATGCCGCTTCGGGTCTTTCTTAGATTCATCGAGAAATGGCGCAAGAGCGCCGTGACAGCCCATCGCTTCTCATGAAGCGGCTGCAACGGTGGTCAAGCGGCATAATACGGGCGAATAGAAGGCTCTTACGTCGTCCTCGGTTGATATGCCGTTGCGTGGGCTTTGGCCTCCAGTTCGATCTCTTCTAGCTCACTGAGCGCCGCCGTGCTCAAGTCGCAACGGATCGCCGCTCCCACACCGTTTTGGGCTCGTCGTTGTAAACTTGCGCTCCTTTATCACCCGGTAGTGCTCGGGCTCGATACAACGCTCATCATGGCAAAGGCTGGTGTGTCCGGCGGGTCTTCTTCACCTTTGCGAACAATGACGGAATGCCAGATGGCCTCGAAGTTGTTAGCGCCGGCAATGTCTGATGCGCATTCTATGGCGGCAGCAAAGTTGTGTGCATTGATGCTCGAGGGACGCTCCGAAGGTCTCTCCATTTGCCAGCCACCTTCGTTACAAGCATCTGTTTCGGAGGGCCAGACCTCAAGACGCTGCACGACGGGTTGGAACAGCAGCGCCACGGAAGCGACGAAGGCAAACGATATGGGTGGCGCGGTCTTCATGCGGCCAGTCGATAGTCCAGGCCTGCCGGAGCCCGTCATCGCGCTTTAGGCTACGAAATGCGATCAAGAATATCTTGACCTGACGAAGGCCGGCGGCAGCTGTGAACTGGACACACCGGCGCATTGGATTGCCGGTAGCCGCGATGACACCGAAGGTTTAAGGTTCGAGCGGTTGCTCCTGAAGCTTGTTTTCGCGCCCGCCCGCAGCGCCTCTGCCCCTGCAGGCCCGGGTCCCTTCAAAGAGATTCCGTCAGACTTGGCTACCAAATCGGCAGAGATCGCCGAATAGTGAGCAAGCATTTTTGGGCCTGTGGCCGAGGAACAGAACTGGCCTAATTGCACGTCGTTGCCGCCGATTACCGCACGCGTCGACGCAAGGTCTTTCGAAACTGGGAGTGTTGAGCTACGTGGGACGAGTACCATCAACGAGGGGAGAAACTTAATCTAATGGTACCGTTGGCTGGGATCGAACCAGCGACCTCCGGATCCACAATCCGGCGCTCTAACCATCTGAGCTACAACGGCACGTTCACCGAGCCGGACCAGGTGGAAAGTTCGCTTTCCGTGATCCGCTCCGTCGTTCGGCGATGCGTCCTTACGGGCTAATGGATTTTAATTCAAGACTTTTGCTAGGCAAAGGTCGCTTGCCCACAAACAGCATCGACTTTTCGCCGGACAAAGAAAAAGGCCGGCGGGAGGAGGTGCCGGCCTTTTCCTGTTACGAGCCAGCGGGAGGAGGTGCTGGCTGGTCACCCCGGGAGCAGAGGGAGGAGGTTCCACTCGCCGGGTATTCCTTGATGGCTACCATCATACGCCTAATCGTTTTTAAGAAAATGCGACCTTTTGTTGCATCTTCAGATCATGCGCAAATGTTAGGCAACCTTGATTTCCTTCATCGCCTTCTCGAAGGCGGTCTTGATCGGCTTGGAGACGTCCTCGGCCGCTTTGGAGGCGACGGTCTGGAAGTCCTTGGCCTGCTCGACGGTCATTTCGACGCGCTTGCGCAGGAAGGCGGTCTGCAGCTCGACGACTTCCGACAGCGACTTGGCGCCGATCAGGGCTTCGAGGTGCGAGAAACCAGCCTCGGCATTGGCGCGGAGAGCGGAAATGGTCTTGAGCGACAGGTCGCTGGAAACGGTCTTGGCGGTCTCGTAGGTCGACTCCAGAGCCTTCTGGGTCTCCTCGGCGCCGGTCTTCAGCTTGGCATAGGCTTCCTTCGACTGCTCAACGCCCTTTTCGGCGAAAGCGCGCATCTGGTCGGTGGCCTTGGAAGCGTCGAAGCTCGGGAATTCAACGTTTTCGATCGTGTCGGCAGTTTTGGTCCTGGACATTTTCCATCCTTTTCAGCGTCAGCGGCTTTGACAGAAAGCCGTCTCGTTCCTGTATGATGGCAATATAAAGGCAAATTTTGTGCATTGCAATATCTTTGTTGCAGTGCACCATAAATTTCTTTTGGGCCGTTAACCAAGAGCCCAGATTCCGGCCTTTGCACGTTCTGGCTTGTGGACCTTCGCGCCGCCGGCTTTTATTAACAAAGCGTTAACCGCAATTTGCCGCTCCGTGAGGGTTCGACAAGCGCATGCCGTCCGAATATTCCTTCCTCGACGTCGCCGTGCTCGATGCGGTCCGCCAGCGTTTTGCCGCCGGCGACGCGATCGCCATTCTTTCGACGGATCTGGAGCAGGTGATCTGGGCCAATGGGCCAGGAGCCGCAGTGTTCGGCTACCCCGACATCGAGGCGATCATCGGCGCTTCCGCGCAATTGCCGTTGATCGCCAGGCGCCAGATCATGGCGACCAGCGGATTTCCCGAGATTGGCGGCGACCGTGCCATCACGTTGCGGCTGGCAACGGGCATGAGCAGCCGTGCCGTCGGCTTCCAGGCCAGCGCCGTGACCATGCCGGACGCCGAAAAGGCGATCATGCTGACCGTGCCGGCGGCGCAGACGGGCTCACGCAGCGCCGGCGAAATCGCCGCTCGCGCCATCGGCGGCTTTACCGAAGACGGCCATTTCATCGCCTTTGTCGATGCCAGGGGCAATGTCGAGGCGGCCTCGGAAGGATTTTCGGCACTCGGCATCTTGCCGGAGACGCTGGCGGCGCTGGTTGCCGACGTCGCGGATGAGAGCGACCGCATCGTCAAGCGCCTCGTTCCCGGCGGCGCGACCTCCTATCCGGCAGGGCTGGCCAGATTGACCGAGGAACGGCATCTGCTGGTGGTGATCGACGAGGACCAACTCGACGACACGTCCGCTGCCGATGACAGCGGCGCGGACGCACAAGCGCCTGCCCAGATTGAAACCGCGGCGGCGGAAAGCGCGATTGCCCAGCCGGAACCGGGCCAGGACAACAGACCTGCAATCGGCATCGAACACCCAGCCGTGGACGTACCGAGCGTTCCGGAAGCCGCCGAGATTATCCCGATGCCGGCAGCGTCTGAGAATGCCGATCCAGCGGGGCAGCCTGCGGAGGCGGCGGATAACGACCCGGGGACTGCCGGCGCGACGCCAGCGCAGCATGATCACTGGTACTTCAATGCCGGCGAAGACACGCAACGGACCGACCGGGCCGCTGCAGCCGTGCCGGTTGAGCCCCCTGCCGTCGTCGCGGAGGCGGAAAATCCGACGCAGCGCGATACCGAGGCCGCCGCCCCTGTCGAACGCCCGGTCGCGCGGTCGATCGACCGCACGGCGGCGCCACTGCGCTTCGTCTGGCGCACCGATGCCGATGGCAAGTTCAGCACGCTGTCTCCGGAATTCGCCGACATTGTCGGCAAGCCGGCCGCCGACGTGATCGGCCGGCGCTTCAGGGATGTGGCGGCGACTTTCGGCCTCGATCCCTCCGGCGAGATCGCCGGCCTGCTGGAACGGCGGGATACCTGGTCCGGCCGCTCCGTGATGTGGCCGGTCGCGGGATCCGACCTGAAGATCCCGGTCGACCTGGCGGCGCTGCCTGTCTATGGCCGCAGCCGTGCTTTTGAAGGCTTCCGTGGCTTCGGCGTTGCCCGGGCCAGTGACGCGGTCGTCGATCCGGAAGCCATCGGCATGGCGCTGGTGCCCAACGGCAAGGCCCCGGAGACGCCGGAGCCGCAAGCCGTCGAACCCGTGCCTGAACAGCCCAAGGCTGAAGCGTCGAAAGCCCAGGAGCCGAAGGTCGAGGAGCCGAAGGCATCGGACCCGTTCCAGGGCGAGGTGCCGGCGCTGACCATCGTGCCGAAACCGGAGCGACGCTTTGCCGACAAGGTGATCCGGCTGGCCGAACATCGCCAGCCAGCCAACGATAAGGGCCTGTCGACGCTGGAGCGAAGCGCGTTCCGCGAGATCGGCGAAAGGCTGAAGAAGGACAGTTCCCCGGTCGAGCCGCCGGAGGCCGAGAAGCCCAGCCTCGACAATCCCAGGGGACAGGCAGCCGCGACACCTGCCGAAGCCGCGACGGAGGTGCCGACGGCGGAGACGAAGGCGCCGGCAGTCGGCGAGATTCCGTCAACACCGGATGTGGCCTCGCACGAAGAGCCGACGCTTGCCGGCGATGAGCCAGAGACCGAAACGATGCCGGTCGAGCCGTCTGAGACGGATGTCGATGCCGAGGACGAAGAAGATCTGGCGCGGCTTGACGGCGGTCACCCGGACCAAGCCGGTCGCGAGGAACCCGCCGACACCCGGCCAGGCTCGTTGCTCGACTATGCCGACCGTGACGACGAACGCGGTCCTGTCGCGGACAGCACTGACGAGGCCCCGGTTTCCGAACCAATGGCGGCGCAACCAGAGATCACCAAGCCCGTCGCCACCGGTGAAAAGCCGGCTACTGCCGATGCGACACATGGCGCCGTCGATGACGACAGCATGACATCGGCGGATTTTCGCGATGCCGAGGATAGTGAAGATTGGGCGCAGCCCGACGAAGAAGCCGCTGCCTCTGACGAGAATTTGTCCGCATCCGTGGCGGAAACTGCCGGCGCAAGCGGCGCCGCAGCACGCATCGCGCGCCCACGCCTTAATGTGCCGCCGCTCAAGGTCGAAGGGTTCGTGCCGTCGGCCTTTTCGGCCGGAGATGAGCACAAGGCTCCCGATACCTCGCTTCTCAGCAAACTGCCCGTGCCGCTGCTCATCCATTCCGGCGACCAGTTGCACTATGCGAACGAGGAATTCCTCAACCTGACCGGCTATGAGGCGCTCGACGACCTGGCGGATGCCGGCGGCCTCGGCGCGCTGTTTGCCGACCCCTACGCCCACGATGGCACCTCCGACGGCACCGATCGCGCCTTGCGACTGAAGACGCGCGATCGGCAAGAATTCCCGATCGAGGCTATCCTGCGCTCCGTCCCCTGGCGTGACGGCAAGGCATTGATGCTGGTCGTGCGCCGCACCGGCGAAGACGACGCGCCGGCGGCCCTGCATGTGGTTGGCGACGAGCAGACGCAGCCCGACATTCCCGAGCTCAAGGCACGCATCGCCGAGATGCGCACCATCATCGACACCGCCACCGACGGCGTCGTGCTGATCGGCCGTGATGGCACCATCCGCTCGATCAGCCGGCCGGCAGAAGCACTGTTCGGTTTCGACAGCGACGACGTGACCGGCAAGCCGTTCGCTTCGCTGTTTGCGATCGAAAGCCAGCGTGCGGCGCGCGACTACCTCAACGGACTGTCCGAGCCCGGCGTGGCGAGCGTGATGAATGACGGCCGCGAGGTGATCGGGCGCGAGGCGCAGGGGCGCTTCATCCCGCTGTTCATGACCATCGGCAGGCTGCCCAACGACAGCGGCTTTTGTGCCGTCGTGCGTGACATCACGCAGTGGAAACGGGCCGAAGAGGACCTGACCCAGGCACGCGCGGTGGCCGAGCGTGCGTCCTCGCAAAAGACCGATTTCCTCGCCCGCATCAGCCACGAGATCCGCACGCCGCTCAACGCCATCATCGGCTTTTCCGAACTGATGGTCGACGAGAAGTTCGGACCGGTCGCCAATGACCGCTACCGCGACTATCTGCGCGACATCAATCGCTCCGGCAACCATGTGCTCGACCTCGTCAACGACCTGCTCGATATCTCGAAGATCGAGGCCGGCCAGCAGGAGATGGCATACGAGGCAGTGTCGCTCAACGACACGCTGGCCGAGACGGTGGCGATGATGCAGCCGCAGGCCAACCGCGAGCGCGTCATTATCCGCTCCAGCTTCGCGTCGCGGCTGCCGGAAGTGGTGGCCGACCTGCGCAGCGTGCGCCAGATCGCGCTCAACATCCTGTCGAATGCAATTCGCTACACCCAAGCCGGCGGCCAGGTGATCGTCTCGACCGCCTATGAGACATCGGGCGACGTCGTCATGCGGGTGCGCGACACCGGCATCGGCATGAGCCACGCCGAGATCGAGCAGGCACTGAAGCCGTTCAAGCAGATCAACGCGTTGAAGCGCGGACGTGGCGACGGCACGGGGCTTGGACTCCCGCTGACCAAGGCGATGGTGGAAGCCAACCGCGCCCGGTTCACCATCAACTCGACACCGGGTGAAGGCACCCTGGTCGAGGTCGCGTTTCCGTCGACCCGCGTGCTCGCCGAATAAGCATTTCCGGAAAACAGTCCGGCCTCAAGCGCATGGCGCCTGTTCGGATTCAGGCGATGCGCTTATGCATGTCGTTCTCCCAAAACCTGGACCAACTTTTGGGCGACATGCATCAGAAACATGCATCAGAAAAAAGAAAAGGCGCCCAAGAGGACGCCTTAAGAGATGGGATTGCTGTCACAACGGGGCTTGAGCGAATTCAGATCCTCCGGGGGCAGAGGAACGGGATTTCTCCCTCAAGTTACGTGCGACTATCGACGCCGGGCCTTAACAACTCCTTACCGGCGCCGCGGAAAGTTTACGAATGTGTACCACTCATGAAATCTAGGTAAATTCTCGCGACATATTTGGTTAACCATGCCTGCCCGATCAGTCGGCCAACTGCGGCAGGTTCCTGAACAGCTCCAGCGCCTCGGGGTTGGCGAGCGCCTCCTTGTTCTTGATGGCACGGCCGTGGACGACGTCGCGTACGGCAAGCTCTGTGATCTTGCCGGACTTGGTACGCGGGATGTCGGTGACGGCGACGATCTTGGCTGGTACGTGACGCGGGCTCGCCCCGCTGCGGATCTTGGAGCGGATGCGCTTTTCCAGATCGTCATCCAGTTTGACGCCGGCTGCGAGCCGCACGAACAGCACGACGCGCACGTCGTTGTCGAAATCCTGGCCGATGCAAAGCGCTTCGAGTATCTCCGGCATCTGTTCGACCTGGTTGTAGATCTCCGCCGTGCCGATGCGCACGCCGCCCGGATTAAGCGTCGCGTCGGAGCGGCCGTGGATGATCATGCCGCCATGCACGGTCCATTCGGCGAAATCGCCATGGCACCAGACATTGTCGAAACGCTCGAAATAGGCTGCCTGGTATTTCTTGCCCTCGGGATCGTTCCAGAAGCCGATCGGCATCGACGGAAATGCCTTGGTGCAGACAAGCTCGCCCTTCTCCTGGCTGATCGGCTTGCCGTCGTCGTCCCAGACATCGACGGCAAGGCCAAGGCCAGGTCCCTGGATCTCGCCGGTCCACACCGGTTGCGTCGGCACGCCGAGCACGAAGCAGGAGACGATGTCGGTGCCGCCGGACACCGACGCCAGATGCACGTCCTTGCTGATGCCGTCATCGACGAAGCGGAAATCCTCCGGTGACAGCGGCGACCCGGTGGAAGAAATCGCCCGCACGCTCGACAGGTCATGCGTGCGGATCGGCTTGAGACCGGCCTTGCGCACGGAATCGATGAACTTGGCCGAGGTGCCGAAAAAGGTCATCTTCTCGGCATCGGCGAAGTCGAACAGTACATTGCCGTTTGGGTAGAACGGAGAGCCGTCATAAAGCAGCAGCGTCGCGCCCGACGCGAGCCCCGACACCAGCCAGTTCCACATCATCCAGCCGCAGGTGGTGAAGTAGAAGAAGCGATCGCCGTCGGCGAGACCCGCATGCAGCCGATGTTCCTTGACATGCTGGATCAGCGTGCCGCCGGCCGAATGGACGATGCATTTGGGAATGCCGGTCGTTCCCGACGAGAACAGGATGTAGAGCGGATGCGCGAACGGCAGCCGCTCGAAGGTGACTGGCTTGACGGCGAAAGGCGAAAGCGCCTCTTCCAGCGCCACGGCCTTGTCGATGATATCAGCGACATCGCTCGAGGTGCCGAGATAGTCGACGACTAGAACCTTGTGCACCGTGCCAAGCTTGGCCGCAACCGCGGCGATCTTGTCGGCGACCTCGATAGCCTTGCCATTGTACCAGTAGCCATCGGGCGCGATGAAGACGACCGGCTCGATCTGGCCAAAGCGGTCGAGCACGCCCTGCTCGCCGAAATCGGGAGAGCAGGACGACCAGACAGCGCCGATCGAGGCGGCAGCCAGCATGGCGGCAACGGTCTCCGGCATGTTGGGCATCATCGCCGCGATGCGATCGCCCCTCTTCACCTTGAGCGACAGGAAAAGCTGCTGCAGCCGCGACGTCAGCGCCTGCAGCTCGTTCCATGACAGCCGGCGCTCGACCTTGTCCTCGCCGCGAAACACGATTGCCTCGCCAGCGCCGGTCTTCTTCAGCAGGTTCTCGGCGAAATTCAGGGTCGCGTCGGGGAAGAAGGAAGCACCAGGCATCCTGTCGCCGTCTACAAGCACGGTCTTGCCCTTGTCGCCGACGATGCCGCCGAAGTCCCAGACCAGGTTCCAGAACCCTTCGCGGTCCTCGACCGACCAGCGGTGAAGCTCCGAATACGAAGAAAACGCTACGCCGGCTTTCACTGCCGCGGCCTTCATGAAAGCAGTCAAGGGTGCTGCATCAATCTGGTCTTGCGTCGGGGTCCAGAGCGGTACTTCGGCAGCCATGATCGTTCCTCCGCGGTCGCCACCGCTTATGCATATCGCAGCGCAGCAGAGCAAGATTTTGTTCGGTCAGTGAGACCAGATGTGCGCAAATGCCATCGCCGGGCCATAAAGACTTGAAATGCCTCAGCCCTAAGTCGTAGTGACGACTGGGGTTACACCCGTCAGGCGATTTTTGTCGGAATGGAAACATACGGGGCGATATGCCATCATCTTTGATCCGGCGCGGAATATGGGCGATCGGCACTGCCGTGCTCGTCATCGCGCTGGTCGTTGCCGCGCTGCCGTTGATCGCCTCCACCCGGATCGTGCGCGACCGCATCGCCTGGGAGATGAGTGCGTGGAGTGGTTTCCGGGTCGCCATCGACGGCTCGCCGCGCATCGAGGTCTGGCCGAAATTCCGCGCGATCCTGACCGATGTGACGCTTTCGCAATGGACCGACACCGAGGCGCCGCCGGTGGTCGAGGCAGAACGGGTCGAGGTTGACCTTTCCGCCATGGCGGCCTTGCGCGGCGACGTGGAGTTTTCGACAGCGCGGCTGGTGCGGCCGACGATCCGGGTTGAGCGAACACCGGCCGGCTTTTTCCTGCCTGCCGTCCCGACCGGCGGGCGCATCACGCGTTCCATCGACACGGCGCGCGGCGTGGTCAATGCCGATCCCGCCAAGCCCAACCTCGACAAGCTGCCGGCCGACACGTTCGGCACGGTGGAGTTCCGCGACGGTCGCATGGTCGCGTCCATCGCCGGCAAGGACGTCGAGATCCTGAGCAGCCTGTCCGGCCAGGCGAATTGGGCGGCGATGAACAGCAATGCGACGCTCTCGGCAACAGGGATCTGGCGTGGCGAAAGCGTTGCCCTGGACGTCGCCTCGCCGAAGCCGCTTGTGCTGTTTGCCGGTGGTACGGCACCGCTCACGCTGTCCTTCAAGGCGGCACCCGCGACCTTCTCGTTCGACGGCACGGCCAGCATGTCCGAAAACGCTTATTTCGACGGCCAGGCGAAATTCTCGGCGCCTTCGCTGCGGCGTGTCCTGGAATGGTCGCAGGCCGGTATCGCGCCGAGTGCTGCGATCGGCTCGGTCAGCATTTCGAGCAAGATCACAGCGACGGCAGGGCGCGTCAAATTCGACAACACCGCGATCGCGCTGGACAACAATCCAGGAATGGGTGCGCTGGATCTCTCGCTGGGCGAGGCGCAGCCGGTGATCTCCGGCACGCTCGCCTTCGATACGCTCGACCTCAGATCGTTTCTGTCGGCCTTCACGCCACTGGCGCCGACCGGAGGGGCGGAACCCGGCGACATCGACACAAGTTTTGCCGACAAGATCAATCTCGATCTCAGGCTGTCGGCAGCGCACGCCACGGCGGGGCCGATCCAACTCGCCGACGTCGCCGCCACCGCACAGGTCAAGGATGGTCTTTCCGTCTTCGATATTTCGGATGCCTCGGCCTTTGGCGGCAACATCCAGAGCAGCCTTCGCTTCGACCGCAAGCCGGAAGGCTCGCAGGTCGAGATCCGGCTGCTGGCGTCCGATATCGACGGCGGTGCCTTCGGTACGGCGGCGGGAATGACGCGGCTGGTTCCGGTCGGTACTGGAACGGTCTCGGTTATCCTCAAGGGACCGGGCAGAACCTGGGATTCCATCTTCGACAATGCCGACGGCTCGGTCACTGCAACCTTCGGACCGGGTGCGTTGAACAAGCTCAACCTGCCCGCCTTCCTCAAGCATACCGAACAAGGCGGCTTCTTCGCGCTCGACGACGTCTCCGACGGAACACTGCCGATCGACGGTGCCGAAATCAAGGCCAGCATTACGAAGGGCGTGGCGCGGATCGACAAGGCCGAAGCCAATTCGGCGAAATACAAGCTCTGGCTGTCCGGGATCGCGTCCTACGCCGGACGAGGACTGGCCCTGTCCGGCGGAATCATCCAGCCGGACCAGGCGGGAACGCAGGCCAACGGCCAGCAAGGCCCCAACCAAGCATCGTTCTTCGTCGGCGGGACGTGGACCACGCCGTTCATCTCCCCGATCAGCCGCGGCGTTTCAGGGGAATAGACGTTAGCCCCGCTTTGTCCTGACGCAATTCCCCAGGGAAAGCGCTACGCGCTTTTCCGGGGAAAACCGCAGCCACACTTTTTCCTGGAATTGCTTCAGCCGCGTTGTGCCGCCCGCTCGTCGAGTTGGCGCTGCACCTCACGCCGCTTGTTGGCGACCGAGGCGATGATGACGCCGACCGCGACAACGGCGATCAGGATGGTGCAAGCGGCGTTGATCTCCGGCGTCACGCCGAGACGCACCTGGCTGTAGATCTTCATTGGCAGCGTTGTTGCGCCAGGCCCGGAGGTGAAGCTGGCGATGACCAGATCGTCGAGCGAAAGCGTGAAGGCCAGCATCCAGCCGGACACGATCGCCGGCATGATGACCGGCAGCGTGATCTGGAAGAAGGTCTTCACCGGCGTTGCGCCCAGATCCATCGCAGCTTCTTCCAGGGAGCGGTCGAAGCTGACCAGGCGCGACTGCACGACGACGGCGACGAAGCACATGGTGAGCGTGATGTGGGCGAGCGTGACGGTCAGGAAGCCGCGGTCGAGACCGACGGCGACAAACAGCAGCAGCAGCGACAGGCCGGTGATGACTTCAGGCATGACCAGCGGCGCAAAGACCATGCCTGAAAACAGCAACCTGCCCCTGAACCGCGTGTAGCGGGTCAAGGTGAGCGCCGCCAGCGTGCCGAGCACGGTCGCAACCGTGGCCGAAATGACGCCGACGCGGGCCGTGACCCAGGTGGCGTCCATCAGGCCCTGATTGTGGAACAGCGAAACGTACCATTTGGTCGAGAAACCGCCCCAGACGGTAACCAGTTTCGACTCGTTGAAGGAGAAGACAATGAGCAGGACGATCGGCAGGTACAAGAAGGCAAAGCCCAGCACGATCGAGGTGACGTTGAAGCGGCTCCAGGTGGTGTTCATTTGTCCTGCTCCTGGGCGCGCGCCTGGGCCTGCTGGAAGAACATGATCGGCACGGTCAAAAGCAGCAGAAGGATGACGGCCACGGCCGACGACACCGGCCAGTCACGATTGGCGAAGAACTCGTTCCACAGCGTCTTGCCGATCATCAGCGTCTGCGATCCACCGAGCAAATCGGGAATGACGAACTCGCCGACGGCGGGGATGAACACCAGCAGACAGCCGGCGATGACGCCCGGCAGCGACAGCGGAAAGGTGATCTTCCAGAACGCGCTGGTCGGCGGGCAGCCAAGATCCTTGGCGGCCTCGATCAGCGAATAGTCCATCTTTTCAAGCGACGAATAGAGCGGCAGCACCATGAACGGCAGGTAGGAATAGACGATACCGATGAAGATCGCCGTGTAGGTGTTGAGGATGATCAGGGGCTGGCTGATGATGCCTGTGGCAAGCAGCAGCTGGTTGAGCAGCCCCTCGGGCTTGAGGATGCCGATCCAGGCATAGACGCGGATCAGGAACGAGGTCCAGAACGGCAGGATCACCAGCATCAGCAATGTCGGACGGATCGTTGCCGGCGCGCGTGCCATGCCGTAGGCGATCGGGTAGCCGACGATCAGCGTCAGGACCGTCGAGATCGCGGCGATGATGACGCTTGTCACATAGGCGTTGAAATAGAGGGCATCCTGCGTCAGCCAGGCGTAGTTGTCGAAGCTGAGCGCGCCAAAGCCGCCGAAGAACCCGGAGATGCCGTCCTTGAAGTCGAGCACCGGCGTGTAGGGCGGCATGGCGATCGCCGTCTGCGACAGCGAAATCTTGAAGACGATGATGAAGGGAATGAGGAAGAAAAAAAGCAGCCAGACATAGGGGATGATGATGACCAGGCGGCCAACGAAAGCCGCTCCCAGCCTGGCCAGGATGGATTGGTCGGAATTGGTTGCCGGGGCTGATGCGGAGGTGACGGCGGCGTTCGACATGACCGCCCCCTACCGCGTCAGCACGACGCCGGCGTCGGGCCGGAAAGAAACCCAGGCGCGGTCGTTCCAGCTTAGCGGATCCTCGGTGATGCGGGCCGCATTCATGGTGCTGGCCCGCACCATCTGCCCGTCATCCAGCCGGACGTGAAAAACGGTCATGTCGCCGAGATAGGCAATGTCATAGACTTCACCTTCAAGTGCATTCACCGCATCGGCCGGCTTTTTAGACGAAATCTTGATCTTTTCCGGCCTGATGGCGAACACGATATCGGCGCCTGCAGCCGTCTTGGCGGCGTTGTCGACGACGATCTGGGCTCCGCTCGAACCCGCGATGCGTGTCGTGTTTGCGGTCTGCTCGGCGACCTTGCCCTCGAACATGTTCACGTTGCCGACGAAATGGGCGACAAAGCGCGATGTCGGGGCTTCATAGACTTCGGCGGGCGTCGCCACCTGCATCACCTCGCCCTTGTCGATGATGGCGATGCGATCGGCCATGGTCATCGCTTCTTCCTGGTCGTGGGTGACGACGACGAAGGTCAGGCCGAGATTCTGCTGCAGGTCCATCAATTCGAACTGTGTTTCCTCGCGCAGCTTCTTGTCCAGCGCGCCGAGCGGCTCGTCGAGCAACAGCACCTTGGGCCGCTTGGCAACCGAGCGGGCGAGCGCGACGCGCTGGCGCTGGCCACCGGACAATTGATGCGGCTTGCGCTTGGCGAACTGCTCGAGCTTGACCAGCTTCAGCATCTCGGCGACGCGAGACGCGATCTCGGGCTTCGGCATGCCGTCCTGCTTGAGGCCAAAGGCGATGTTATTCTCGACCGTCATATGCGGGAACAGCGCATAGGACTGGAACATCATGTTGACCGGCCTCCGATAAGGCGGAATGCCGCGCAGATCCTGGCCGTCGAGCAGGATGCGGCCGGCTGTCGGCTCCTCGAAGCCTGCGAGCATCCTGAGCAGCGTCGATTTTCCGCAGCCCGACGCTCCGAGCAGGGCGAAGAACTCGCGCTCGAAGATGGTCAGCGACAGATTGTTGACGGCGGTGAAGTCACCGAACTTCTTGGTGACATTGTCGAACTGGATGTATGGCTTGGCGTTCGGGTCGTTCCACGGCGCAAAATCCCTGCGGATGCTGCCAAGCGATTTCATGTCCCACTCCGTACGTGTTTCTTGCTTCTTGCCCCAGAAAGAATCGGTCCCGGCAGGTGGCTGCCGGGACCGTCTCAGATTGCTTATTGGCCGGTGACGATCTTGGTCCAGCTGCGTGTGATCAGACGCTGGGTCTTGGGATCGTAAGGCTGGACCGTATAGAGCTTCTGCAAGGTCGCCTCATCGGGATAGACTGACGGGTCGTCGAGAAGCGCCTTGTCGACGAACTGCTGCGACGCCTTGTTGCCGTTGGCGTAGAGCACATAGTTCGACGATTTGGCGATCACTTCCGGCGTCATCATGTAGTTGATGAATTCGAGCGCCTCGGCGACATGCGGCGCATCGGCGGGGATCGCCATCTGATCGAACCACATCTGAGCGCCTTCCTTCGGCACGGAATAGCCGATTTCCACGCCTTGCTTGGCCTCGACCGCGCGGTTGCGGGCCTGGAACACGTCACCCGACCAGCCGACGGCCAGGCAGATATCGCCATTGGCGAGTGCGTTGATGTACTCCGAGGAGTGGAACTTTCTGATGTAAGGCCGGACCTTGAGCAGGGCCTCCTCGGCCTTGGCGATATCGTCGGGCGAGGTGCTGTTGGGGTCGAGACCGAGATATTTGAGCGCCGCCGGGATGATGTCGGCCGGTGAATCCAGCACATAGACGCCGCAGTCCTTCAACTTGGCCAGACTGTCCGGATTGAAGAACACATCCCAGCTGTCGATCTTGTCGGTGCCGAGTGCCGCCTGCACCTTCTTGATGTTGTAGCCGAGACCAACCGTGCCCCACATATAGTTGACCGAGTATTCATTGCCGGGGTCGTATTTGGCGGTTCGCTCCGAAACCGTGTCCCACATGTTGGAGATGTTCGGCAGTTTCGACTTGTCGAGCTTCTGGAACACGCCGGCCTGGATCTGGCGCGCGAGGAAGTTGCCGCTGGGCACGACCACGTCATAGCCGCTGCCGCCGGCAAGCAGTTTGGTTTCGAGGATTTCGTTGGAATCGAAGGTGTCATAGACGACCTTGATGCCGGTTTTCTTGGTGAAATCATCGATGATCGAACTGTCGATATAATCCGACCAGTTAAAGACGTTGACGACACGATCTTCGGCATGGCCACCGACGGTGAAAAGCGTCAGAAATACCGAGGTCGCCGAAAGCCAGAGCGCTTTGCGGATCATGCTATTCTCCTTTGGTGAGTGTTCCTTCGCCGGCTCGTCGCGGACCCCGCGCGGCCGGGCTTTTGTTTCAGACTATTGAGCTTTCCAGGAAGCAACAAGCGCCAACTGCCGACAGCATGCGGGCGGTTCGATGAGCGGCGGGTGGTGGGTTTGTGTCCCTGTCGCTGCCTGGGAGGCGTGCGGATACCGTCAAAGGCTTTCGCCGTGGCGGGGGCAGAGATACGACGATGTGGTCCGGTCTCGATCTGACCGGCAGGGAGACTTGGCAAGATACGCCTGTCTTGTTGTTGCGTAGTCTCAGCCTGCCCGCGCGGCAGCGAATTTGTCAATGGCAAAGCTGCACGCGGCGTCAATTAGGCGATGGCACCCCGGTGACCCCTGCGCGCTCGGGTCGTGCCTGGCGCTTGAATTCGAGCCCGATATGGACGAGCAGCGCCGTCACCACCACCGCGCCGCCGATGATGGTGCGCCCCGACGGCACCTCGGAATGGACCAACCAGACCCATATCGGGCCGAGGATCGGCTCGAACGTGCCGATCAGTGCGGCGACGGCCGCCGGAATCAGCCGCGCCCCGGTGGCGAAGAAGGCAAGGCCAAGACCGAGATTGATAACGCCGAAGGCAAAGAGAAAGCCCATGTCACTGGCCGACACGGCGAATGTCGATGCCTGCGAGGCGGCAAAGCCCGCCGCAAGCATGGTGCCGACGCAGGTCGCCGGCGTCATGCGCACGCCGGAGAACCGCCGGGTGATGACGGTGGCGATCGAGAACATGACAGCAATCAAGAGCGCCAGCCCGTCGCCTATCGGCGAGACGGCGCCATCAAGCGATTCCGACACCATGATGGCGACACCGGTGATGACGGCGGCAATCGCCAGCCAGGTCGCGACACTCACCCTCTCGCGAAACAACGCCCAGGCAAACAGCGCCGCCAGAAGCGGCACGCCGGCCTGCATCAGCAGGATGTTGGCGACGGTTGTGTAGGCAAGTGCGACGACGAAGGCGGTCGATGCCGTGGCGAAGCAGAGCCCGACGGCCAGGCCGGGCAGACCCATGTCGCGGAACAATTTCAGCGTGCCGCGCCAGCCGTCGCGCCAGACCATGAAGCAGATCAGGAAGGCCGCTGCCCAGACGGAGCGCCAGAAAATAACCGTCCAGCTGTCGCCGACGGCGATGAAGCGGGCAATGGTGCCGCCGAAACTCCACATCAGCGCCGACAGAAACACCAAAAGCATGCCGACGCGTTCCTCGCGCGGCGAGACGGTCGACAAAACAACGCTCGGTGATGGTGCTGTGTCGGTCATGGGCGCGACTGTCAGGCTTTTGTGGACGGGACGATGCGCAAGGGACGACAAAAAGATACTCCGTTCGCGTAACGCAAAGGCGAAGGCCGGGGGTGAGCCAGTGACCGACGACAATTGTGGCACCCAGTCCGGCGTCACTGGCGCCCGGCGTTACTGAAAGTCGAAGGCGCTCAGGCCGGTCACCATCTCGTCGAGGCCGAGCGGACGCGTCACCGGCGGCTCGGCGCGCGCCAGACAGCCGACGCGTTCGCAAAGCCGGCAGGCGGGCCCGACCGGCGTCGCCGTGACGCTGCCCGCCTTCGTGGTAGCTGCCGCGCCGGGAAGTGCCGCGCCATAGACGATGTCATCGCGAAAGCCGATGTCGCACCCAAGCAGCAGCGCCGTGCGGCGCGGACGCTCGGAGAAGGCGCCTTGCGGGCCTTCCAGCGTGCGGGCGATGCAAAGGAACTCGGCGCCGTCGGGCATTTCCACCGCCTCGACGAAAATCTGGCCGGGTTGGGTAAAAGCGACATGCACGGGCAGCTTGGGACAGCCGCCACCGAAGCGGCTTTGCGGAAAGCCCTGGCTGCCGGCCTTGCGGAAGCGGTTGCCGGCATTGTCGACCTCCAGCATGAAGAACGGCACGCCCTGAACGCCCTGCCGCTGCAGCATGGTCAGCCGGTTCGCCGCCTGTTCGAAGGAAACGCCGAAGCGCGAACGCAGAACGTCGATATCATAGCGCGCACGCACGGCAGCCGCGTGAAAGGCCTGGTAGGGCATCATCAGAGCATGCGCCGCATAGCGGCCGAGTTCGAAACGGGCGAGACGGCGGGCCTCGTCGGTGGTCAATTTGAGCGCCTGGATCTCGCCGGCGACCGCGACCGTCATGCGGATCAGGCAGGCCTCCATCGCCACTTCGCGCAGCTGGTCGAACGGCGAGAGCCGTTCGGACAGGAACAGGCGCTGCGAGTGGCGATCATAACGGCGGCGCCAGTTCGGCATGGTGGCAACCGGCAGCACCTTTACCACGATGCCGTATTCGCGCTTCAGCCAGGCCTTCAACGCACCGAACAGATCGTCGCCGGGATCAAGCACCGAGGTGAACGCCGCGGCCTCTTCCTCGAGTGCCGCGAAATGGTTGGGCCGGCGCTCGAAAATCTCGTGCACCTCGTCTATCGGCAAGCGAGCGCCGGAAAGTGCGGTCGCCCGACCTTCGCGCGCCAGGAGCTCGTTGAGGTCGGACAGGCGCTCGGCCTGCTCGCGATAGGCGCGGAACAGTTTTACCACCGCTGCGGACGCGTTGGGCGCCGCCTCGGCAAGCTCGATCAGTTCCTGATCTCCCGGTAGCTCGCCGACCAGCAGCGGATCGGTGAACACTTCCTTCAAGGCGGCGATGGACCCCCTTGCCTCGCCCTGCAGTTCGTGCGGATCGACCTTGTAGACGGACGCCAGCTTGAGGATCAATTGCACCGTCAGCGGCCGCTGGTTGCGCTCGATCAGGTTGAGATAGGACGGCGAGATGCCGAGCCCCTCGGCCATCGCCGTCTGCGTCAGGCCCTTGGTGTTGCGGATGCGTCGGATGCGCGGTCCGGCAAAGATTTTCTGGTCAGCCATCGACTATCCTTGACAAGAATTTACATAACTTCGCAGGGACCGTCATGCATCCGGCCTTTTACAACCTTGACAAATTTACAGCGGCTCGCGGTCAAACACAACACAGATTTTCCCTTATGTTCGTGCAAATTCCCTAATTTAACTAGCCCATTTCGCGCTGCAATGTAAATTCAGTCATATTCCGGTGCGCAGATGATCGGTGCCCGGACACGATGTAGCAATCCTTCGGAGTGACCGATGACTGACTTTTACAATCTCGTCCCCTCGGCGCCGGAAGGTCGTTTCGACGGCATCGAACGGCCCTATTCTCCGGAGGATGTGAAGCGGCTGCGTGGTTCGGTTCAGATCCGCCAGAGCCTTGCGGAAATGGGCGCCAACCGGCTGTGGAAGCTCATCCACGAGGAGGACTTCGTCAACGCACTCGGCGCCATGTCCGGCAACCAGGCGATGCAGCAGGTGCGCGCCGGGCTGAAGGCGATCTACCTGTCGGGCTGGCAGGTTGCCGCCGACGCCAACACGGCTGGCGCGATGTATCCGGATCAGTCGCTTTATCCGGCCAACGCAGCGCCCGAACTGGTCAAGCGCATCAACCGTACGCTGCAGCGCGCCGACCAGATCGAGACCTCGGAAGGCAACGGGCTTTCGGTCGAGACCTGGTTCGCGCCGATCGTCGCTGATGCGGAAGCCGGTTTCGGCGGCCCGCTCAACGCCTTCGAGATCATGAAGGCCTTCATCGAGGCGGGCGCGGCCGGCGTCCACTACGAGGATCAGCTGGCGTCGGAAAAGAAGTGCGGCCATCTCGGTGGCAAGGTGCTGATCCCGACCGCGGCGCACATCCGCAACCTCAACGCCGCGCGCCTGGCGGCGGACGTGATGGGCACACCGACCCTGGTCGTCGCGCGCACCGATGCGGAAGCCGCCAAGCTGCTGACGTCCGACATCGACGAACGCGACCAGCCTTTCGTCGACTACGGCGCCGGGCGCACCGTGGAAGGCTTCTACAACGTCAGGAACGGCATCGAGCCCTGCATTGCCCGCGCCGTCGCCTATGCGCCTCACGCGGACCTGATCTGGTGCGAGACTTCCAAGCCGGACCTAGCGCAGGCCAAGAAATTCGCCGAGGGGGTGCGCAAGCATCACCCCGACAAGCTGCTCGCCTACAATTGCTCGCCATCGTTCAACTGGAAGAAGAACCTCGACGACGCGACGATCGCCAGATTCCAGAGGGAGCTTGGCGCGATGGGCTACAAGTTCCAGTTCATCACGCTCGCCGGCTTCCACCAGCTCAACTACGGCATGTTCGAACTGGCGCGCGGCTACAAGGCACGGCAGATGGCGGCCTATTCCGAGTTGCAGGAGGCTGAGTTCGCGGCGGAGGCCAATGGCTACACGGCGACCAAGCATCAGCGCGAGGTCGGCACCGGCTATTTCGACGCCGTGTCGATGGCGATCACCGGCGGCCAGTCGTCGACCACCGCCATGCATGAATCGACCGAGCACGCGCAATTCAAGCCGGCCGCCGAATAGCAAACAGAACAACACAGAGGAAACGCCCAACAGGGCTTGGAACACAAGGAGAAGACCAATGGCATCGATAAGCCGTGTCAAGGAACGCGCCGAAGAACAGGCCACAACGATGACCGTCGACCAGCAAGCGACGATCCGCATGCTGGCCAATGATCTGCACCGCCTCAACCAGTCGGTGATGAAGGCAGTCGAGGCCGGCGTCTCGGTGGAGCTCGTGCGCTCGGCACGGCATCACGGCGGCGACGGAAACTGGGGCGATCTCTTGATCCCAGTGATCGTCACGCAGCAGAGCCACGGCTGATCGAACTCGCGCAACCGACCCTTCACCTGCGCAGTCTCTGCGCAGGTGAATTTTCTTTTTATGAAGCCCACCCGTGGACAGTTGAGTACAGTAGCGTTGCTTGAAATTCACTGTTCCCAGAGATGATTTCGGGGCCTTTTATTTCAACTTGACATAGGCCGCGATCTCACGCCAATTGCGCTCCAGATTCAACTCTGCATTGAAATAGGGGCGAGCTTCTTGGCCGACTTGTGTGCCCAGTGAATCGTGAAGGCGAGACTCCAAGACACCTGAATTTTGTTGCCCGCGACTCGGACACAGAGACGGTCCGCGATCCATCGCAAGTGCTCGTCGTCTGCAGATCGCCAATCAATCGCGTGGTGATTTCGAAGATCGTCGAGCGATCCGGGCTCAAGCCAATCTCGGAATCTCCCGACATGGCGGCTAAGATCTTGCGCTCCCTCATTCCCGGTGCGGTTGTCCTTGACGGTGGCGCCGACAACAAGGACTGCGACAATCTGATGTCCAGCATCGACGCGTTGCGGCGGGCCTCCGGCAAGTCGCTCCCGGCGGTGATCCTGCTTTCAACTAAGAATGGCACGCCGGAGAGCCTGGGCCTGTCGAGCGTCATCGACATTGTGGTCGCCAAGCCGATCACGCCCGAACGGCTGCAGCCGGTGATCGATCGCCTGATCAACCGCTAAAGCGATTCATCGTTTCATGGAGACGCAGAACCATTGTATCTCTTTGTTTGACGCAATTCCGGACGGAAAACCGCTTCACACTTTTCCTGGAATTGCTTGAGATCAGCCCGAATTGACAATGCTTTCGACCAGTCCGGGCAGTTGTCCGAGATCGGATATCTCGCGGAAGCGCGGCTCGGCCACCGGAGCCTCGACATGCTCCAGCACCCAGGTCAGTTCATGCGGCACATGGACACCCCAACCACCGGCCTCGATGGCCGGCACCACATCCGACTTCAGCGAATTGCCGACCATCATGCTTCTTGCCGGACCATCGCCGTGGCGGCTGAACAGGCGGGCATAGGTTGCGGCACTCTTGTCGCTGACGATCTCGACCGCGTCGAACAGATCTCCGAGTCCCGAGCCAGCCAGCTTTCGCTCTTGGTCGAAGAGGTCGCCCTTGGTGATCAGCACCAGGCGGAATGGGCCGGCAAGCTTCTCGACAGCATCGCGCGCATGCGGCAGGGCCTCGATCGGATGGCTCAGCATCTCGCGGCCGGCATCGAGAATTTCTGAAATCACCGAAGCCGGCACGCGGCCTTGCGTGACCTCGATCGCCGTTTCGATCATCGACAGCGTAAATCCCTTGATGCCGAAGCCATAGACGGCAAGGTTGCGTCTTTCGGCCTCCAGCAATCGCGCCGAGATGTGCCCGGCTTCGCCATGGTCGGCAAGCATGGCGGCAAAGCGCTTTTCCGTCATGCGGAAGAACTGCTCGTTCTGCCAGAGCGTGTCGTCGGCATCGAAGCCGATCGTCGTCAGTTTGCTGTCGTGCCGCATGTAAAGTCTCTCTTGGGATTGGGGTCTCGATTGGGAATTGAAGCGGCCGAAACTAGGCCGATTGGCGTGATTTTCAACCGTGTCGACCAACGCCCGGCGTGGCTCCCCTTCCCTTCCACAGGGGCGCACGGCTATAGTCCACAATCCGCAACCCAATCTGGTGAATGATGCCGCCTGCAAAAAAGGAAGTCCGTCCGTCGAGCCGCGGAGGACGGGCGCGTACGCCTGCCTTCGTGAAAAACCAACGTGGCGTCAAGAATTGGAAGGAAGCCAGCGCCTGGCTGGAATGGCGCGGCATCGAGGACATCGAGTGCATCACCCCTGATCAGGCCGGCGTCGCACGCGGCAAGATGATGCCGTCGAAGAAATTCACCTCCAACACCTCGCTGGCACTGCCATCGGCTGTCTTCATGACGACGATTTCCGGCGGCTACCCCGAGGATGGCAACGGCTTCCACTATCCGGAAGACGATGGCGACCTCAAGCTGATGCCGGATTTGTCGACGCTGACAGTGGTGCCCTGGGAAGAAGACCCGACGGCCGCTGTCATCTGCGACCTCGTCCACCAGGACGGACGCTCGGTCGAATTCACGCCGCGCAATGTGCTCAAGCGCGTGCTTGCCGCCTACGACAAACTCGGGCTGAAGCCGGTGGTGGCGCCCGAGATCGAGTTCTATCTGGTGCGCAAGAACCCCGATCCGGACTATCCGCTGACGCCACCGGTCGGCCGTTCGGGGCGCGCGATCGGCGGCGGCGCCGGCTATTCGATCGCCGGCGTCAACGAGTTCGATGAACTGATCGACGACATCTACCATTTCTCCGAGGGTCAAGGCCTGGAGATCGACACACTGATCCATGAAGAGGGCGCCGGTCAGCTCGAAATCAACCTGCGCCACGGCGACCCGATCGAACTGGCCGACCAGGTGTTCATGTTCAAGCGCACCATTCGCGAGGCCGCGCTCAAACATGAGATCTATGCCACCTTCATGGCCAAGCCCATTCAGGGGCAGCCCGGCTCGGCCATGCATATCCACCAGTCGATCATCGACAAGAAGACCGGAAAGAACATCTTTTCGGCGGAGGACGGCTCGGAAACCGAAGACTTCTTCCATTTCATCGGCGGCATGCAGAAGCATGTGCCGAACGCGCTGGTGATGTTCGCGCCCTATGTCAATTCCTACCGCCGGCTGACACAGGCGGCGTCGGCCCCGGTCAACAACAAATGGGGCTACGACAACCGCACCACGGCGTTCCGCGTGCCGCGCTCGGATCCGGCGGCGCGACGCGTCGAAAACCGCATCCCCTCCTCCGATGCCAATCCCTATTTGGCGCTGGCGGCATCGCTTGCCTGCGGGCTGATCGGCATCACCAACAAGATCAAGGCCGAGCCTCCCGTGCTGACCACCGCCAACGCGGCCGAGATCGACCTGCCGCGCAGCCTGCTCGAAGCCGTCGACCTGTTCGAGGGCGATGAGGAACTTTGCGCACTGCTCGGCAAATCCTTCGCCGCGACCTATGCGGCGATCAAGCGGGCGGAATTCGAGACGTTCATGGAAGTGATCAGTCCGTGGGAGCGGGAGTATCTGTTGCTGAATGTGTAGGGAGTAGGGGAGTAGGGGAGTAGGAACAGATGGTCGAAAAAACAGGTTCCTACAAGGACTTGCTGGTTTGGCAGCAGGCCATGGACCTTGCGGTAGCAGTTTATGGCGCTACGAAATCCTGGCCTAAAGAAGAACTATATGGACTGACCAGCCAGGTCCGACGCTCTGCAACCTCAGTGCCGGCGAACATAGCGGAGGGGTATGGCAGAGAAATCCGAGGTTCTTATCAGCAGTTTCTTCGTATAGCTCAAGGATCGCTGAAGGAACTGGAAACTCAGCTTCTGATCGCTGAACGTATCGGCATCTCGCCGAAAGCGACGTCAGATCCATTGTTGGCGAGTACCGAGAGTGTGGGAAAACTGCTTCGACTTCTAATCCGCAAACTGTCAGCCGACTAGCCTACCTACTCCCCTACTCCCCTACTCCCCTTGAGGATCATGCCCTACCAATCCCCGATTTCACCCGGCCGATCCTGGTATGAGGACACTGCCGGCCCACGGCCTGAATATCCGGCGCTGGATGGCGACCGGACATGCGATGTCGTCATCATCGGTGGCGGATTCACTGGCCTTTCGGCGGCTGCTCACCTTGCCAAGGCGGGCACGAATGTCGTGTTGATTGAGGCCTGCCGCTTCGGCGATGGTGCCTCTGGGCGCAATGGCGGGCAGCTCGGCACCGGCCAGCGCGCCTGGGTCGAGGACCTGGAAGCCGAATACGGTTTCTCCCGCGCCAAGGCGCTGTTCGACCTTGCCGAAGAGGCGAAGGCGCATCTCCTCGAGTTCGCCGCCGCCAACCAGATCGATATCGACTACATGCCGGGCCAGCTCTCGGTGGCGCACAAGCCGCGCTATGTCGACGACTACAAGGCGCATGCCGATATCATGGCGAGCCGTTTTTCCTACCAGCATATCTCGTTCATGGATGCCAAGGAGACGGCGGAGCGGCTGGGTTCGACCGCCTATTTCGGCGGCACGCGCGACACCGGCACCGGCCATATCCACCCGATGAAACTGGTGATCGGCACCTCGCGGGTGGCGGCGCAGGCCGGTGCACAGCTGTTCGAGCAGACGCCATCGACCGCAATCATTTCCAGTGGCGGCAAGGTCAAGGTTTCGACACCGAGAGGCACGCTGACAGCGCAGAAATGCCTGATCGCGGTCAACGCCTATGGCGGCACGCTCGAACCGGTGAGTGCCGCGCACATCATGCCGATCGGTTCGTTCATCGGCGCGACGGTGCCGCTGGGCGCGGACTCGACAGTGCTGCCGGGCGGCGAGGCGGTCGACGATTCCCGCTTCGTGGTGCGCTATTTCCGCAGATCGAAGGACGGGCGGCTACTGTTCGGCGGACGCGAAGTCTATGGCGTCAACGATCCGAAGGATATCCACATCCACATCCGGCGTCAGATCGTCGAACTCTATCCGGCACTCAGGGATGTCGAGATCACGCATGGCTGGGGCGGCTATGTCGGCATCACGGTGCCGCGCAAGCCGTTCGTGCGCGAAGTGATGCCCAATGTGATCTCGGCCGGCGGCTATTCCGGCCACGGCGTCATGCTGTCGAACTTCTTCGGCAAGCTCTATGCCGAAACCGTCGCCGGCAACCGCGACCGGCTGAAGCTGATCGAAGATCTGAAGATCCCGCCATTCCCCGGTGGCCGGCGCTTCCGCGCGCCGCTGCTGTTCCTGGCGCTCAACTGGTTCGCGTTGCGCGACAGGATCTAGAGGCTGTTGTGTTCCGGTGGAATTGGGACGCTATCGGTTTTTAGAGCGTGATCTCCAGCGAAAGCCGGATGCCACTTTTCGGGATCGTGCTCCAGACGGACAGGACCGCTCTCATCTATGTAATATTGTTGTAATATTTGTTGCCGTAACGGCACATTGCAGAATCCCCTCCAAAGGAGCAGAATCCCTAATGAGGGCGTAGTGATGCCACAATCAGCGATATAAAGATGCCGGTTGTGGGTTACTGACGGGGAATTCTGCGGGCTTGCCCGCTTTGATTCTTGGGACTGATGCAGATCTGGCGCCAGGTTCTTGGCATTTGATCGGAAGAACATCGGCCCGCTTATGGAGGTGGCAAGAGTGAGAGAGCCCTTCAGTTTCGGTACGCCGGAACGTCGGCGCTTTGCCATGCAGTTCGGATATGACATGCGACCGTCCTTCTGGCAGGAGGTCCGCTCGAATTCGCATCTGGTGATCGCCGCGATCGGCACAGCCGCACTGCTTGGAGTCGCCGCGGTGGCGCTATGGCTGGCGTTGCCGGCCAATGACAGGCAAGCGGCGGCGAGCCCCGAGCAAACCATTCCAACCATTCCGGTGAAAACGACGAAAATCGCTCCGGGGGGGGCAGCAGTGGCTGCATCAGCCGTGCCGCAGGCGGCGCCCAAATCGGACAAGATTTTACCAGCCGTGGCGGCCGCGCAAGCCACCATTCCGGCACTGCCAGCCAATGATCCGCGTTGGACCGGTTCGCAGTCGAAGGCCGCATCCGCTGCCAGTACGCCTGCTCCCGGCAAGGTGGCGAACCAGGCTGAACAAGCACCGGGCAAAGCCGCGGTGGCATTCGCGCAACCGGCAGCAGATAGCGATGCTGCCAGCGAACTTGCCAAGGTTGCCGCACCCACTCCGCCGGCGGCTAGCCGTCCCGATGGCGCGAAAACCGCAGCCATCCCGGCGGTGCAGCCGCAAGTGCCGTCAGAACAGCCCGCGGCGGCGGAAGGCGACGACAGCCAGGCCAAGGCGAAGCCACGCAAGGTCGAGGCCGCCGGAACAGGACAGATACTAAGGGCCGTGACCATGCGCAGCGGCCCGAAGAAAAATGCCGCTGCTATCCTCACCGTGCCAGCCAAAAGCTCGGTGCAAGTGATGAGTTGCAAGAAGTGGTGCCAGATCACCTACAACGGCAAGACCGGCTGGATTTACAAGACCTACATCAAGACCGGCGCCTGACGCCTGTCTCGATCCGCCGCCGAAACGCCGTGCAGCATTTTGATTTGCGTCGGCGCTCTCAGATGCAGCGTCCGCCGTCGACCTCCAGCGCCACACCGGTGATGAAGGCGGCTTCATCCGACGCCAGCCAAAGTGCGGCGTTGGCGATATCGAGTGGTGTCGAAAGCCGGCCGAGCGGGATCGACGCGCGGAACTTCTCGCGGATTTCAGGCGTGTCGGCGCCCATGAACTTCTCCAGCATGCCGGTCTCGCCGGCAACCGGGCAGAGGCAGTTGACACGGATGTTTTTCGGCGCCAGTTCCACCGCCATCGACTTGGTGGCGGTGATCGCCCAGCCCTTCGAGGCATTGTACCAAGTGAGGCCGGGCCGCGGCCGGAGACCCGCGGTCGAAGCCGTGGTCAGGATAACGCCGCCGCCTTGCCGATCCATGATCGGCACAACGGCGCGTGCGGCGTGATAGATCGCTTTCATGTTGACGGCGGTGATCAGGTCGAAGGTTTCCTCGTCGACGTTGAGCATGTCGCCGTTGCGGTGGGTGTAACCGGCATTGTTGACCATGATGTCGATACGGCCGAAGGCGCTCTTGGCGGCATAGACCATCTCGTCGAACTCGGACCGCAGCGAAACATCGGTCTGGGTCCAGATCGCCGCCTCACCGATCTCGCTGGCGACACGCTCCGCGCCCTTGGCGTTGAGGTCGGCGACGACGACCCTGGCGCCTTCCCCGGCAAAGCGCCTGGCGATGCCCTCGCCAAAGCCCGCCGCCGCGCCGGTGATGACGGCAACCTTGTTTTCCAGACGCATGCTTTTCCCGCTCATGATTGGTGACGTTCGACCGGAGTGCCCGCGGCACATGCAAAGCCATGACTTCTGACGGGGCCACGGCTTCTAGCCATGCTGGTCGAAAGATGTGCGGTCATCGCCGATTTCTCCTTTGGCTTTCGCTTCGATCCCGCTCTATGCTGCAACTGCGAAGGCTTCCGGGGCCGCGCCTGTCGACAAGCCTCCGAGGTATCGGGCTGTCAAGAGGCAGGCGCAACACTCAGATGTGACACCATGGCACTGGAAAATTTAAATCGATTAGATTATATCAGCCGCGTCACAGCGACCGGCGTCAGAGCGGACAGACCATGACCAGCCAGATCATCCCCGTCGATCCTTTCGACTTCATCATTTTCGGCGGCACCGGCGATCTGTCGGAACGCAAGCTTCTGCCGTCGCTCTACTATCGCCAGCGCGACCATCAGTTCTCCGAGCCGACGCGCATCATCGGCACGTCGCGCTCGAAGATGACCGACGAGGAATTCCAGGCCTTCGCCAAACAGGCGATCTCGGACCACGTCAAGGCTGCCGATATCGACGCCAAGGAACTGAAGACCTTCCTTGCCCGCCTCTCCTACGTTTCGGCCGATGCGACGACGGGCGCCGGCTTCGACAAGCTGAAGAAGGCGATCGGCGATAGCGACCGCATCCGCGCTTTCTACCTGGCGGTGGCGCCGGCGCTGTTCGGCGATATCTCGCACAAGCTGAAAGAGCACAAGCTGATCACGCCGAACTCGCGCATCGTGCTGGAGAAGCCGATCGGCCGCGACCTCGCCTCGGCGCGAGCACTCAACGACCTGGTCGGCGACGATTTCCACGAAAGCCAGATCTTCCGCATCGACCACTATCTCGGCAAGGAGACTGTGCAGAACCTGATGGCGCTGCGCTTTGCCAACGCGCTCTACGAGCCGCTGTGGAATTCCGCCCATATCGACCACGTGCAGATCACCGTGGCCGAGACCGTGGGGCTGGAAGACCGCGTCACCTATTACGACAAGGCCGGCGCGCTGCGCGACATGGTGCAGAACCATATGCTGCAGCTGTTGTGCCTGGTTGCCATGGAAGCGCCGTCGTCGATGGATGCCGACGCGGTGCGCGACGAGAAGCTGAAGGTGCTCAGGGCACTGAAGCGCATCAACGGCAACGAGGCGCCGAAGCATACTGTGCGTGGCCAGTACCGCGCCGGCGCCTCGGCCAGCGGAGCTGTGAAGGGCTATGTCGAGGAGCTTGCCCACGACAGCAACACCGAGACCTTCGTCGCCATCAAGGCCGAGATCGGCACCTGGCGCTGGGCGGGCGTTCCCTTTTACCTGCGAACCGGCAAGCGGCTGGCGACGCGGGTTTCGGAAATCGTCATCGAGTTCAAGCCGATCCCGCATTCGATCTTCGGCGACAGCGCCGGGCCGATCTTCGCCAATCAGCTGGTCATCCGGCTACAGCCGGACGAAGGCGTCAAGCAGTTCATCATGATCAAGGATCCGGGTCCGGGCGGCATGCGGCTGCGCCAGATCTCGCTCGACATGAGCTTCGCGCAGTCCTTCGACGGCCGCGCGCCGGACGCCTATGAACGGCTGATCATGGACGTCATCCGTGGCAACCAGACCCTGTTCATGCGTCGCGACGAAGTCGAGGCGGCGTGGAAATGGATCGACCCGATCCAGAACGCCTGGGAGAGCGCCAGACAGGAAGCGCAGGGCTACACAGCGGGCACCTGGGGACCGTCAGCCTCCATTGCACTGATCGAACGTGACGGGCGGACATGGCACGAGAGCAATTGAACAGCGTCGCCTATAGCTGGAACGGCTTCGCCGGGCGTCAGGAACTGGCCACCGCCCTTGCCGGCCATGTCGCCGGGCGCCTGACCAAGGCAATCGCCGAGCGCGGCACAGGGTTGCTCGCCGTCTCCGGCGGCACCACACCGGCCAAATTCTTCGCCGCCCTTTCGGTGATACCCATCGCCTGGGACAAGGTGATTGTGACGCTGGTCGACGAGCGTTTCGTGCCTGCGTCCTCGCCGCGCTCCAATGCCGGGTTGGTGGCCGCCAATCTCTTGCAGAACGCGGCAAAAGCGGCACGGTTCGTACCGCTCTATCACGAAGCCGTCGGCATCGAGGATGCGGCGGCGTCGGACAACGCAGCGCTGCAGTCATTGCCCTGGCCGCTCGATGTCGTCGTGCTCGGCATGGGACCGGACGGCCACACCGCCTCGTTCTTTCCCGATGCCGATGATCTGGCAAAGCTGCTCGACCCGTCGTCCGACAGGATCGTGCTGCCGGTTCATGCGGCGAGCGCCGTCGAGCCGCGGCTGACCTTGTCGCTGGCGCGCATTGTCGATGCCGGCTTCATCGCGCTGCACATCGAAGGCGAGGACAAGCGCACCGCTTTCGACAGCGCGGTCGCGCCTGGACCGCGAAAGCCAATCCGCGCCGTGCTCGATGCCGCACCCAAGCCCGTAGAGGTTTTCTGGGCGCCCTGATTTGAACGTGCTGAGGGTCCCGGCAGACAGCCGGATTGTGTTCCGGGACCTCGCCTGAAAGGACCGACACCATGACCGCCAGACGCGACATCGAAGCCATCACCGAACGCATCCGCCAGCGTTCCAGACCAGGCCGCGACCGCTACCTCGGCCGCATCGCCGAAGCGTCGAACCGCACCGCCAACCGGGCCGTGCTGTCCTGCGGCAACCTCGCCCACGGCTTTGCGGTGTGCAGCCCCTCGGAAAAGCTGGCGCTGGGTGCGGACACGGTGCCGAACCTTGGCATCATCACCTCCTACAACGACATGCTGTCGGCGCATCAGCCGTTCGAGACCTTTCCGGCGCTAATCAAGGACGCGGCGCGCGAGGCCGGCGGCATCGCCCAGGTGGCCGGCGGCGTGCCGGCAATGTGCGATGGCGTCACGCAAGGACAGCCCGGCATGGAGCTGTCGCTGTTTTCGCGCGATGTGATCGCCATGGCCGCGGCGATCGGCCTGTCGCACAACATGTTCGACGCCGCCGTCTATCTCGGCGTCTGCGACAAGATCGTGCCAGGGTTGGTGATCGCCGCACTCACCTTCGGCCATCTGCCGGCGGTGTTCATTCCGGCCGGGCCGATGACCACCGGCCTGCCGAACGACGAAAAGGCCAAGGTCCGCCAGCTCTATGCCGAAGGCAAGGCGGGACGCGCCGAACTGCTGGAGGCCGAGTCCAAGTCCTATCACGGGCCTGGTACCTGCACCTTCTACGGCACGGCCAATTCCAACCAGATGCTGATGGAGATCATGGGCCTGCACACGCCGGGCGCTTCCTTCGTCAATCCCGGCACGCCGCTGCGCGAGGCCTTGACCCGCGAGGCGACGAAGCGGGCGCTGGCGATCACCGCGCTCGGCAATGCCTACACCCCGGTCGGCCGGATGATCGACGAGCGTTCGATCGTCAACGGCGTCGTCGGCCTGCATGCTACAGGCGGCTCGACCAATCACACCATCCACCTGATCGCCATGGCGGCGGCGGCCGGCATCACCATCACCTGGCAGGACATTTCCGACCTGTCGGAGGCCGTGCCGCTGCTGGCGCGGGTTTACCCGAATGGTCTCGCCGACGTGAACCACTTCCACGCGGCGGGTGGGCTCGGCTTCCTGATCCGCGAACTGCTCGACGAAGGCATCCTGCACGAGGATGTGCAGACGGTGTGGGGAGAAGGTCTGCGGCCCTATGCTGTCGAGGCCAAGCTCGGCGCCGACGGCGGCGTGGTGCGCGAAGCCTCGCCGCGCGAAAGCGGTGACGAAAAGGTGCTGGCGCCGCTCAAAAAGGCGTTCCAGGCAACCGGTGGTCTCAAGGTGCTGTCGGGCAATCTCGGCCATGCCGTCATCAAGACCTCTGCGGTAAAGCCGGAGCGGCGCATCATCGAGGCGCCGGCCAAGGTCTTCGACAGCCAGCAAGGGCTGAACGAGGCGTTCAAGGCAGGCACGCTGACCGGTGATTTCATCGCCGTCATCCGCTTCCAGGGGCCGAAGGCCAACGGGATGCCGGAACTGCACAAGCTGACCACGGTGCTCGGCATCCTGCAGGACCGCGGCCAGCGCGTGGCGCTGGTCACCGACGGGCGCATGTCGGGCGCCTCCGGCAAGGTGCCGGCCGCCATCCATGTCACGCCGGAAGCAGTCGAGGATGGACCGATCGCCAGGATCCATGACGGCGACATCATCCGGCTCGACGCCGACGCGGGAACGCTGGAAGTGCTGGTGCCGGCCGGCGAATTTGCACTGCGCCGGACGGCGGATGCCGACCTCATCGGCAATGAATTCGGCTTCGGCCGCGAGCTTTTCGCCGGCTTCCGGCAACTGGTGGGCCGTGCCGATCATGGCGCCAGCGCCTTCGGCACGGCGTGACGAAATCATTGTCCTGTCGATGAAAAAGGGGCGGCTCATAGCCGCCCTTTTTTGCTACCGGTCAGACAGCAGTCATGGCGTAACGGTGATCTCGGTACGCTCGCCAGCCTTGACCGTCACCGGCATTTCCTTGTCATGGCCTCCATCGGACATGTGCCGGACGACCACATAGTCGCCGGCCGGAATGGTCTGCTGCCAGGCGTCGCCATAGCTCAGGCCAAGCGCCTTGCGATTGCCCTGGATGTCCTTTTTCGGCGACAGGACCTCGATCGAGTAGGCGCCAGGGGCCGACATGGCCAGAACGCCGGCATCGAGCGGTACCTTGATGTCCTGATTGTCGCCGACCTTGACGCTGAACGGCTGCTCGACGGTCGCAAGATCAAGCGTGGTGAGCGCGACATAGTCGTCCGGCGGCAGCCAGAACTTGCTGTCCGGTCCGTAGGAATGCTCGACATCGTCGCGTGAACCATCGATCTTCTTCTTCGCCTTGACGATCTGGAAGCCGAGGCCGGAACTGTCGGCCTTGTCGCCTCCGGTGACATAATAGGCGTTGAACACGACATGCCCGACGCCGACGACGACGTCCTTTTCGATCGTCTGCCCGGCGGTCAGCTGGATGGTCTCGACCACCGAGCCGCTGCCGATCTGGACCGTGACCTTCTGTTCACCCGCCGGCACGACGATCTTGGTGTCGCCATAGTGGGTGGTGTTGCCGCCGGGATAGGTGAAGTCGACATGGGCCTCGTCACTGATGTCGGCGCCCTGGCTCGGCCGCGGATGAATGAGCATGGTGCCCGCGTTCAAGGTGAAAAGCGGTTTGTAGACCTGGCCGGCCTCGATCTTGACCTTCTGCTCCACCTTGGCCTCGTCGTCGCGTGCGACGACGATATAGTCGCCGGGCTCGAGATTGCCGTTGTAGGCGCCATACTCGGTGGTCACGGAATCGCCGCGCGAGCCGTCGGAGTTCGCCTTGTAGATCTCCCAGGCGTTGCCGTCGGTGATCGGCTGGCCACCTTCGGCCATCACCACCGTCGGCTGGAAGTTGAATTCCGGTTTCGCGGGCTCCGGCGCAGGCGTCGGGGCGGGAGCCGGTTCGGGAGCAGGTGCTGGCGCTGGTGCCGCCACAGTCTCGACCAGCGCCTCCTGCAACGCCTTCTCGTCGGAGGCCTGGATGTACTTGCCGCCGGTGTTGTCGGCGAGGCAGGCGATCTGCTTGCCTTCGTCGGCGGTGAGGCCGAAGCCGACGACGTCGGCGGTGAAATCGACGCCGGACGCCTCGAGTTCCTTGCCAAGCGCGCAGGGATCGCCACCGCATGTTTCCAGCCCGTCGGTGATGAGGACGACGGTCGCCTTGTCCTCGGTGTATTTCAACGCTTCGGCCGCCTGCTTGACGGCGGCGGTCAGCGGTGTCTTGCCGAGGAATTTCAGGCTGTCGGCGGCGGCCGAGATGGCGCTTGCCGAGCCTGCCTGTGGTGGCACGATCAGCTGGATGTCGTCGCAGCTGCCTTTTTCGCGATGGCCATAGGCCATGAAGCCGATTTCATCGTCAGCGGGAACCGACTGAAGCACGGTTCTCAGCGATTCACGGGCGATTTCGAGCTTGGGCTTGCCGTCAATCTGCGCCCACATGGAACCGGAGGCATCGAGAATGATGATGACCTTGTTTGCGGCAAAGCCGAACGTCGTCATCGACAAAAGGAGGATCGCCGCAGCGACGCTCCGTGCAAATCCCGCCATCGAAATCTCCTCAAATCCGCCCCGATCCGGGCGGGAAGCTATTTGACGCGGCGTCAGGACACAAGGCCGGGCGCGGCTGGGAGGGGACGGAATGTCAAACTTTTGAGCGGAAGCGAAAATCTCCGCTCAGTAGGTCGTGCGACGCTCTTCCGAGGGCGGCCTGCCGAATTGCAGGCGGTAGCTCTGGGCAAAATAGGAATGCGAGGTGAAGCCCGTGGCGATCGCAACATCAAGGATCGGCATGTTGGTCTGGCGCAGCAATTCGCGCGCCCGCTCGAGCCGCAGCCGCATGTAATAGCGGCCGGGCGTGACGCTGAGATGGCGCAGGAACAGGCGCTCGACCTGTCGCACCGACAGGCCGGCGGATTTGGCCAGTTGCACCGCCGACAACGGCTCATCGAGGTGGTCGGCCATCAGTTCGACGATGCGCCTGAGCTTCTCCGACTTGCCGGTGAGATCGCGTTCCGGTCCGACACGCTGGCGGTCGCCGGCCGAGCGGATGCGTTCGTGCTGGAACTGGTTGGCGACTCCATTGGCGAGGTTGGAGCCGAAATCGCCGCGCACGATCTCCAGCATCAGGTCGATCGATGTGGTGCCGCCGGCGCATGTGTAGCGCTTGCGGTCGATCTCGAAGACGTTGCCCGTGCAGTTGATGTCGGGGAAGCGTTCGACGAAGCCGGCGCGGTTTTCCCAATGGATGGTGCACCGATAGCCTTCGAGCTGGCCGGCCTCGGCAAGCAGGTAGGAGCCGACCGACAGCGCACCGAGCGCGTTGCCGCGCCGGCCCCAGCTGCGCAGCGCCGCCAGCACCTTGCTCTTACCGGGAAATTCCGTCGTCAGTCCGACCGAGACGAAGAGGATGTCGACCGGAGGCAGGTCGGCAACGGCATAGTCGATCTTCAGCGGCAGGCCATTGGAGGCCATCACCGGATCGCCATCCGCGGAGACGGTCGTCCAGCCATAGAAGTCGCGGCCAAGCAACCGGTTCGCCGACCGGAACGTATCGATCGCCGCGGCCAGCGAGAACATCGAGAACTTGTCGACCAGCAGGAAAGCGAACTGCCGGCCGCCTTGAACGGGATCCGTCATGACCGGCCGTTCTACAGGAACAGTTGGGTTCGGCAAAGCTGCGGCTTTCTGGCGGGTCAGAAGGACGGCCGTTTCAATCCGGCCGCAAGGTAGGCTGAGGCTAACGTATTGGCCATCAGCATGGCAATGGTCATCGGGCCGACACCACCGGGCACCGGCGTAATGGCGCCGGCGGCCTTCGCCGCTTCGGCATAGGCGACATCGCCGACGAGGCGCGACTTGCCCTCGCCCTTTTCCGGCGCCGGAATGCGGTTGATACCGACATCGATGACCGTGGCGCCGGGCTTCACCCAATCACCCTTGATCATCTCCGGCCGACCGACCGCTGCGACGAGAATGTCGGCGGTGCGGGCAAGCGCCGGCAGGTCCCTGGTGCGGCTGTGGGCGATGGTGACGGTGCAGTTGGCGGCAAGCAGGAGGTTGGCCATCGGCTTGCCGACGATGTTGGAGCGGCCGACGACGACCGCGTTGAGGCCGGACAGGTCCTTGCCGCGCACGCGCTCGATCAGGAGCATTGAGCCGGCCGGCGTGCAAGGCACGAAGGCGGTCTCGAGTTCGCCGGTGCCGAGCTTGCCGACATTGATGAAATGGAAGCCATCGACATCCTTTTCCGGCGCGATGGTCTGGATGATCTTGCCGGCGTCGATATGGGCGGGCAGCGGAAGCTGTACCAGGATGCCGTTGATGGCGGGATCGGCGTTGAGGTCGCCGATGATCTTCAGCAATGCCGGTTCGGAGGTTTCGGCCGGCAGCGTGTGCTGGACGGAATGAAAGCCGCATTCCTTGGCGGTGCGCGACTTGGAAGCGACATAGACCTGGCTGGCCGGATCTTCACCGACGATGACCACGGCAAGACCGGGCTTGGCCTTGCCTTTCGCGACAAGGTCGGCCGTCAGGGTCTTGACCGTCCGCACCACGTCTTCGGCGACGCTCTTCCCATCAATCACTTCGGCCATGGACCACCCTTCAACACCGTTCCACCCAAGCGGCCGCATTCGAAAACATGAATGCGGCACCCTGGATCCTTGTCTGACGCATGCCGCGAAACCCGCGCCCCGGGTCAAGCCCCGGAGCGTGCCTTCGGCACCATGCAGCGCGGCATTTTCACGAAAATTCCAACACGCAATCCCGTCAAAGCGCCGTCCCATGCCGTTTACGCGAAACCGGCATGTTTTTGTTCGGCAGCGCGACTTATTTTGTGGCTCAGAAGTAGCGGCGGCGCGCGCGGGTCTCGGTAAGTTCGCGGACCGCTTCGCGGAATTCGCGCAGGCTGGCGCGGATCTCGTCGATCGGCGCGTGCGGTTCGACATCGTCCGCGGCCCGCGGCGCCGCCACCGATGGCTCGTCAGGCTGAGCTGCCTGCTGCGGTGAGGCGGGCTGTTGCGGATAAGGCGCGGAAGCGGGCTGGGGCGGATAAGGCATCTGCCCGGCATGGGGCATGGGCTGCGGATAGGGATAGCCCGGCTGCTGTGGCACCTGCCAGTGCTGCGCCTGCGGAAGGCCTATCGGCTGCCCATAGGGATAGGCCTGCGGACCCGAATACGGTCGTTGCGGCACCATGTGGGGAGGCAATGGCGGCTGCGCCGCCTGTTGCGGATAGGGAACGTGGCCGCCGGGCCGGAAAGGTGGCGGCGGATAGGCTGCTGCGGCAGCCGGCTGAGGAGGCGCAAAGGCCGCTGCCGACTGGGAATAGGCGGGGTGCGTCAAATCTTCCGTTGGCTTCCCATCGGCAAAGGGTGAGACCCATTCATCGGTATCGATGGTGTCCTGCGGGGACTGCTTGCGGGACATCGCCTTGCGCAGCTTCGACAGCAACGCACTGATGCGACCGGGACCTTCGGTTGGCGTGATGTCAACCTGCTGAAGAGGCGGGGGTGGTGCAGGCGGTGGCGGGGGCGGTGCTGGTGGCGGTGCCGCTGGCTGCGGTGCTGGCGGCTTTGGTGGCGGTGCTGCCTGATATGCCTTGTCTTCGTAAGGCGTCCGGCGTTCGTCCATGCTGCTGTCGCGGCGCGAGCGCGATGTCGCGGTGTCACGCAAGCTCTCATAGGCGCCACGCATGGCGCCGAGGCCAACGCCGGAGGCAAAGCCCAGCAACAGGCCGGCAACCGCCACCACGACCCGCGACGGCCCGTTCGGCTCGAGCGGCGCGAAGGCCTTCGAGATCACATTGATGTTGGCGGTGTTGATGTCCTTCTGCTCGCCGGTCTCCTTGGCGCGCAGCAGATACTGTTCATAGACGGAACGCTTGGCGGTGGCCTCGCGCTCCAGTTCGCGCATCGAGACCAGGTCGCTGTTGACGTCGCCGCTGCGGACCTTCAGCCGCGCCAGCCGAGAGGCGAGATCCTGTTCGAGCTGGACCGCGCGCTTGAGGTCGACCTGCAGCGACGAGCCGATGCGACGCAGTTCCGCGGCGATGCGGTCGCGTGCGCCGGCAAGCTGGGCATTGAGCGCCTGGAGTTCGGGATGCCGCGGACCAAACCGGATCGCGGCGCGATCAGCCTCCTGCTTGAGCGACGCATACTGCGAACGCAGATCGCTCATCGTGTTGGAGTTGATCTCCTCCGGCAAGGTGCCGGTGAGAACCGAGTTGACGTCGACCGAACGCGCCGAAGCCGCCCGGGCATTGAGTTCCAGCGTGCGGGCGCGTGCAACCGACAACTGCTCGTTGAGCTTCAGCATCTCGTCGTCGCTGATGAGGTGGCCCTGCGCGTCGACGAGGTCGTGCGTGGCCCTGAAATCCTCGACCTTGCGTTCCGCCGCCTCGACGCCCTTGCGCAATTCATCAAGTCTGGCCGTCAGTTCGTCGGTGGCGCGGCCGGCGGTATCGGACTGGATCTGACCGAAAGTCTGCAGGAAGACATCCGTCATCGTGTTGGCGATGAGAGCCGATTTCTCGCCATTCTGCGTGGTGGCGCTGACGGTGATGACGAAGGTCTTGCCGCCGCGCTCAACCGAAAGGCTCTCGCCCAGATTGCCGACCGTAAGCGCCCGGCGGCGGGTCTCGTCGACACCGCCCGGCCAGTCGTGGCGTGAAAGCACTGAGCGGATGAGCGACATGACGCCGAGGCCGCCGCCGCCCTGCCCATTGAATTCCGGGTCGTTGACGAGATTGAGCTTGTCGACGACCTTGTTCAAAACGGTGCCGGACGTCAGCACCCGGACCTGGTTTTCGACGATGGCCAGCGTGGCGTCGGAGGCGACGACCGATTGGGTGAGGTCGCGGTCGGTGAGCTTCAGGTCGCGCGGATCGACGATCAGTTCCGTGGTGGCTTCGTATTTCTTCGGCGTCGACAGCGCGATGGCGATGCCGAGCCCGGCACCCAGTATCGTCGTCGCCACGATCAGCAGCTTCGACTTGCCAACGCCGCGGACGACCTGCATCGGATCGATCAGCGGCTTCCATTGCTGGCTGTCCGCGCCCTCGTTGTGGGACGCCCGCGCGTCGCCTGAATGGTAAGGTTCGGATGTGCGATCGGGGCGATAGGTGGTGCCTGCGGTTTCAGCAGTCCGTGACGTGGTTTGCGCGTAGTCCGATGATGCCGACCTGGTTGCTGAAAAATCGTCGGCGGATCGACCGCCTTCAGGCGGCACCTGCGCAGACGAAGCTGGCTCATAGCCAGCCTGATATCCATCTGTTGCAACGGCGTCCGACAGCTTTGGATTCGACAGCGCCTCGCGCTGCGAAGGGTTCGTCCGCGCTTCGCGCTGTGACCGGGCGAGACGATGACGCGTGGCGGCATCCTCGCGCCATGACGGGTCCGCCCGGTCCCCGATCGAGACCAGGGAGGCGTCGGGTTCGTCGTCGCCGCGCACAGCCTTGCCAAGCGCCAGCAGCGAACGCTCGCGCTTCCAGTCTTCACGGTTTTCCCTGTCGACCATCGTCTGGAGCTTTACCCTTGGCGGCCTGCAAACGGCGCTTCGCCATTCGTTAAACCACGCTAAACAGGCATGGAAAACAAAAGGTTAATTTTCGCCCGCCGAAGTCGCCGTTTCTCCCTCCGCCAGCACCTATTTTTCAACACGCCTCTGGGCTCCAGAACGGCACGTTAAGTTTTCCGACCTAAGCTCTCCCTGGAGATATGACGCAAGCCAGTGACATACCGCAAAGGCGGCCAACCCTCGCCCGGATCGGCACTTTTTTGGCCGAACGACGGGGGCTGCTGCGCGACTATTTCTCGGCGATCAGCGGCGCCGGCGGGCGACTGGTGTTCTCACTCGCCTATTTCATCGCGCTGGCCAACACGCTGTCGATTTCCGAGTTCGGCATGTTTGCCACCGCATCAGCGGCCGGCGTCATGCTGTCGCGCATCCTCGCCTTCGGTTTCATCTCGGCGCTCTATCGCACGGCCACCATCCGCCCCAATCTGATCGGCACCTTCACCGCCGGCTTCCTGCTGCTCGGCCTGCTGTCGCTGCCGCTGCTGGCCGCGGCCTCGTTCGGCGTCTACCTGATCTTCTTCGCCGACACCGTGCCGCTGTCGGTGTTTGCGGCAATCGTCTTTGCCGAAGCGCTGTTGTGGCGGCCGGTGGAGGTGGCGCTGATCGTCAACAATGGCCTGGGCAAGTTCGGCCGCGCCGCGCTGCTGGCAATCCTGGCGACGGCGCTGCGGGCGCTCGGCGCGGTGCTGTTCATGTTCTGGGCGCAACACAGCGTCTGGATATGGTCGTGGTTCTACATCGGTGCCAATGCCGCCTCGCTGGTGATCGCCTTCGGTTTCTTCTACCCGCGCCAGCGCTTGCGGCTGCGCATCGAGCTTTATCTCCGGCGGTTGGCCGACTCCATCTACGTGGCTGGGGCCGAAGTGCTGTTCTACCTGCAGATGGAGTTCGACAAGCTGCTGGTCCTGGCGATCGGCGGACCGCATCTGGCCGGTATCTACGCCATCATCATGCGGCTGGTCGACTTGACGGCCATTCCGATCCGCACCTTCTCGATGATGCTGGTGCAGCGCATGATGCGCGCGCCGGAGCTGCTGTCACGGCTGGCGGTCAAGAGCGGCATTGAAGGCGGCGTTTTCGCGGTCTCGACGCTGGCGCTGTTGACGCTTGGCATCGTGCTGCATTTCTTCCCCAATGCGCTCGGCAAGAACGTCGCCGAGGCCGCCCCTCTGGTGGCGCTGGCGATCTGCGTCCCGGGACTGCGCAATCTGGTCGAATACCAGGCCGAGCTGCTGTTCGCCCGCGGCCAGACGCTGGTGCGAGCGCTCAATCTGGGACTGCTTGCCGGGCTGAAGGCGGTGCTGCTGACCTATGTGCTGACGACCATCCTCGACACGCCGAACCTGGTGCTGTCACTCAATGTCGTCTTCCTGCTTCTGTATCTTGCCTCGACGCTGCTTACCTATTCGGCGATGCGCAAGCCGGCAAAGCCGGTCTAGGACCCGCTTCGTTCGGGCATGATCTCTACCGAAAACCGGGTCCCAGTTTTCGGGATCAGGGTTTAGTCAAGCCCGATCAGACGGCGGATGCGGCCGATATCGGTGCCGATGAAAGACTGCATGCCGATTGCCACCTGCTCCGGCGCCATGGCGGCGACGAAGCGGCGGAACTCGTCGTCCGAGAGCGCTTGCCCGGTCCAGTGGACGCGGCAGAACTCCTCCGAAGCGTGGAAGTGGCCGGCACCCTCCAGCAGATCGTCGACATAGCGGCCGTAGATCATGCATTCGGAGAACTTGCGCGCCGAGCCGACAACCTCGACCCAGGCACGCGCATGGACCTTCTCGATCTCGCCGCACATGGCCAGCACGGTGTCACGCCGCCACGCGATCAGCGTCGAGATATAGTCATGGACCGATGTCCGGGACGGGTCGATACCGAGTGCCGCACCGGCGTTGCGCGACCAGATGCGATGCTCCTCATGCCCCTCGTCCGCCAGCACCCCGTCGCGGCGGAACAGCCGCGCCTTGCCCTCGCGCCAGAAGGCGCCGCAGTCGAAAGGTTTGAGGAAGGCGACGTCGGAATCGCAGAAGATCAGGACGTCTTCCCCGGCATGCGCTGATATCGCGATACGGCGCAATTGCTGCACGTGCCAGCCGCGCAACGGCTGCGTCTTCAGGCTGAGCCAGACACGCCGGCGAAACAGGCTGAGCGGATCGTCGAAGGCATGCAGCCAACGCGGCAGCAATTCCCGCTCATCGACGATGCTGCGACGGCCGTTCTCCAACTGACGAAAAAGCTTGATATCGCGATGTTCGACAAGGATATAGTGGTGCGCCGCGCCCGAGACGTGGCGGTCAAGCGTTTCGCATAACAGCCGGCAACGCTCGAAATCCGGCGCATAGCTTGCCGTCACTATTGCCGCCGTCGATACCTGCCGAAGCGAGCTTGGCTCGATCGCGGCGCCTGGGACGAACCGGCTGTTCAATGGATGTCTCCCGCAGCTGCCGACGTACGCGAGAGTTTCTGCCTGACGACGCGCAGCAGGAACAAGGGATTGCCGACCACGTAGCGGCGCCACAATCGACCGGGTTCGACAGCCAACCGAAACAGCCATTCGAGCCGCAGCCGGCGCATCCACAAGGGCGCCCGCGGTACCGCGCCGCTGAGGAAATCGAGCAATGCGCCGACGGCGATCGGCAGCGTGCAGTGACGCGCGTCGATATGGCGTGCGATCCACAATTCCTGGCGCGGCACGCCCATGGCGACGAGCAACACGTCCGGCCGCAATTCTTCGATCCTATCGACTATTCCCGCCTCCTCGGCAGGCGAGAAATAGCCGTCATGGATGACCACGAACCTGTGTTGCACGGCAAGTGCTGCAAGCTTGGCCGACGCCGCTTCGGCGTTGACGCGCGTCGCGCCGAGCAGCCCGACCGTCAGGGGCGTCGTCGCGGCCTGCAGGAAGGCGGGGACGAAATCGGTGCCGTTGAGATTATCCGGAAACGGCGCCCCATAAAGAAGTTTCGCCGCCAGATCGACACCGATGCCGTCGGGCAGGATGAGGAAATCATCGAGCGCGTCGGCAAAGACCGGGTCGGTGGAGGCGAGGTTGGCGTTGTGGGCGTTGAGGAAACTGACCTTGGTGAAGCGCCGCTCGGCAATCAGGCGGTTCAGCAGGCCGACCGCATCGTTCCAGCGGATGGCGAGCACCGGGATACCGAGGATCGTCTTCGAAGTGTCGAGCCCCGACGGGGTGCGGGCGGCATGCATGTTCATGCAAACGCCTCCTGCCTGACCGGCCGGAGCTTTTCGAGGCCGAGCCGGATGGCGGCATCGAGCGCCTTGACCTGCAACCGACGGAAAGCGCTGCCGTCGACGTCATGGATGACGGCTGCCGCGGCCTCCAGGGCCCGGGCAAAATCGGCCGGATCGTCGGTAACGACACAATTGGCCGGGCGATGATCGATGCCGCGCAGCGAGCGGCTGGTGGCGACGGAGGGCAGGCCGAGCTCGAAGGTCTCGATGGTCTTCAACTGGACGCCGCTGCCAGCGGTGCTGATCAGCGGGATGACGGCAGCACTGCGCACGAAAGCCTGCGCATCCGGCACACGGCCGACGAATTCGACACCGGGATGCTTCGACGTGACGCCCGAAGGCATGCTGCCGGCGATGCGGATGCGGAAACCGGGCCGCAGATGCGGCACCACCTTGCCCAGGAACCAGTCCAGGCCGATACGGTTCGGCTGCCAGGTCCAGGTGCCGATCAGCGCTGCCTCGCAGTCGATGCGGCGCAAAGCTTCCTCGGTCGGCGCCTGCGCTCCCGTCACCAAAGGCAGCACCGCCGAGCGGTCGTCGGAGGCGACACCGAGTGCAGCGCGGTCTTCCTCGGCCAGCGTGAAGATGAAGCGCGCGCCGCGGCAGAGACGCTCTTCCATGGTCTCGAGCAACTTCGCCTCGCGGCGAAACAGCAGGCGCTGGAAGAGGCTGCCGGCGGCAGCGGCATTCTCCTGCGCCGAAAGATGCTCGACATTGTGGGCGACGAAGATCGAGGGCTGGTCGGCGAACAACTTTTCGAAGGCGCCGGCGAACTGCACGGAATTCAACACATAGCCGTCGAACGGACCGGCGCGTGCGACCGCGGCGAGAACGTCGCTGTCGGGCACTGCGCGCAACTTGACCGAGGCGAAGGTGAGGCCTGAGAGCAGCGCCTTGCCGACCCAGGCCAGCTTTTGTTGTGCAGAGGCTGTGTCCGTGCGCACGTCGATCGCACCCAGCACCACGGTGTTTTCGGGGTCGTCTGCGGGCTTTCCCGGCCAGGTGAAGCCGATGACGGTGACGCGCGCGCCAGCGCGCCGCAAAGCAGCGATGATTGCAGCGTTGGCGATCTCATAGCCCGAGGCAAGAGCGCCGTCGGGCACGATCGATGTGGCGAACAGCAGATGCATCTCACCTATCCTGTGGTGTAGCCGGTAGCAAAGTGCGGTGAACCCTTGATTAAGCGAGCACAATCGACGAGCGAAAGCCGCTGCCTGGCAGGCTTCTCCGTGCAAGGTGATTAACGAAACCTTATCACCGTGGTGCTACCAGAACCCAACTCACCATGTGGCTGGACACGGATGATCCCTTTGCCATCGGACGGTTCGGTATCGATCGCGGGGCGCTCGCCCCGGCTTGACGTTGAGGCTGTCGAAGTCGTCGTCACCTTGCCGACCTTCAAGCGGCCCGAGCAGGTGCTGGAAACGCTGGCGTCGCTGCGTGCGCAGCAAACCGGCCGACGCTTTGCCGTCATCGTCATGGAAAATGAAGCCGAAGCGCGTGCCGGCGCCAAGGCGACGGTGCCGCTGTTCGAGCGCGGCGAGATTTCAGGTCTGGTCATCATCGCCCATCAGCGCGGCAATTGCAGCGCCTACAATGCCGGCTGGCAGACAGCGATCCTGCAATTCCCCAACTTCAGGCATCTGCTGGTCATCGATGATGACGAGACCGCCGATCCGCAATGGCTGGAACGGATGTGCGGAGCAGCCGAAACGCTCGGCGCCGATATCGTCGGCGGTCCGCAGGTGCCCGACTTTGCCGACCCCGCCCATGCGAAATGGGCCGAGCATCCGGTGTTCGCGCCGCCCTACCGGGAAACCGGACGCGTGCCGGCGCTCTATTCGTCCGGCAATCTTTTGGTCGGACGCAACGTTCTGATCGCCATGGGTCCGCCCTTTCTCGATCTGAAATTCAACTTCATGGGCGGCGGTGATTCCGATTTTCTCAGCCGGTCCGCACAGAGAGGCTTTGTGCTGGGCTGGTGCGCCGAGGGACAAGTGCATGAAACCGTTCCGGCCCGGCGCGTCGAGGCCGACTGGATCCGTGCCCGCAGCCTGCGCAACGGCGTGATCTCGACACTGGTCGAAAAGAAGAAACGCGCCGGCACGCCGCTGGCCGGCGCCATGGTGTTGCTGAAGAGCCTGGCGCTGCTTGCCGCCTCGCCGTTTCGCGGCATACTCCGGCTGGCGCGGACAGGATCGCCGGCGATCGCCATCTACCCCGTCCATGTCGCGCTGGGCCGCGTGCTGGCCGAATTCGGATATGTCAATGAGCAATACCGCCAGCCTGAGAAAAACTGAGCGCGCGCCGCTCAGCGCCGCGTTCACGCGCGAAGGCGTGGCGACCGCGATCGCAGCACTGCTGTTCACCGTCATCATGGTGTCCTTCCGCCCGTTCCAGCCGGCCGGCGCCGAACTGACCGGCGAAGGCGGCGACATCGTCAACCAACTTGGCTTCGGCTCGCTCGGCGCCATGTCGATCTTCTCGCTGATGGCCTTTGCCGATCCGCGCGTGGTGCGCTCGCTGCTCAGCCCGTCCTGGGTGCTGATGTTGGGCTTCTTTTTCCTGTCGGTGGTGCTGGCAACCGACCCGCCCACGGCGATGCGTGCCGCCTCGTTCACGCTGATCGGCATTTTGACGATGGCGACGATACTGGTCTTGCCGCGCGACGCCGAAGCCTTCTCGAAGGTCATCATCTTCACCGCCGTCGTGGTCATGGGCCTGTCCTATCTCGGCCTCATCGTCTTTCCGCACGAAGCCATGCACACCGCGGACTCGCAGGAGCCCGAACATGCCGGCCTGTGGCGCGGTGTGTTCACCCACAAGAACATCGCCGGCCCGATCATGGCCTGTTTCAGTTTCGCGGGCCTGTATCTCTACCGGCGCGGGCAGCGGCTTTGGGGCGGGGCGATCTTCTGCGCGGCGATGATCTTCATGCTGCACACCGGCTCCAAGACGACGGCCGGCCTGGTGCCGTTCTCGATCCTGATCGTCATGTTTCCGAGCCTGATGGGCATGCGGCTCGGCACGCCGGTCCTGTTTGCGCTGGCGATGATCGGCACGGCGGTCGGCACGCTCGGCATCGTCTTCCTGCCGCCGGTGAAACATCTGGCGGCGATCTATTTCCCCGACCTCACCTATACCGGGCGAACGACGCTGTGGGAGTTTGCCGGCTCCATGCTGGCGAAGAAACCATGGACCGGCTACGGCTATGAAAGCTTCTGGGGAACGTCGCTGCTGCTCAACCAGGACCAGCCCTTCGACCGGCCGTGGGACATCCGGACCATCGTGCACGGCCATGACGGCTATCTCGACATCGCCGTGCTGATGGGCATTCCGGCACTTTGCGTCGCGGTCTACACCTTCCTCATCGCGCCGATGCGCGACTACATGCGCATCCCGCTGCGCAAGGAAAACATCTATCTCGGCGACTTCTTCATGATGGTGGTGCTGTTCACCGCGCTGAACGCCTTCCTCGAGAGCTTCTTCTTCCACCGCGGCGACCCGGTCTGGCTTTTCTTCGTGCTCGGCGTGCTCGGCCTGAGGCACGTATCGCTGCGGCCGATGGCAGTGCGCGACCCCGATCGCGGCTAGCGGCCTTCCCGCCCGTCCTGACGGGGCTTCCCCACCGAACCGCTTGCGTCTATGTGAAGGCCTTCCTTCGGAGGGTTTCCATGACGATCAGGCTTGTTCTCGCCGGCTGCGGCAATATGGGTTACGCCATGCTCTCGGGCTGGCTGAAATCTGGCAAGCTTCAACCATCGGCGGTGTTCGTGGTCGAGCCCAATGCCGACCTGCGCAATCGCGCAGCAGTGCTGGGTTGCGGCACATCAGCCGATGCCGGCGGCATTCCGGCCGATGCCTTGCCCGATCTCGTCGTCATCGCGGTGAAGCCGCAGGTGATCCGCGACGTGACGGCCGCCTACAAGCGCTTCGGCGACGGCCGCACCACCTTCGTCAGCATCGCAGCCGGGACACCGGCAGCCACCTTCGAGGAGATCCTGGGCAGCCGCGCGCCGATCGTGCGCTGCATGCCCAACACGCCCGCTTCGATCGGCAAGGGCATGATGGTGGTGTTTTCCAACAGGCTGGTCTCCGACGACACCAAGCGTTTCGTCGCCGACCTTTTGTCGGCGAGCGGCGAAGTGGCAACCATCGAAGACGAGAGCCTGATGGATGCGGTGACCGCCGTGTCCGGATCGGGGCCGGCTTACATCTTCCATTTCATCGAGGCGCTGACTGTCGCCGCCGAGAAGGCCGGACTGCCGACGGCGACCGCCAAGCTGCTCGCCATGCAGACCGTCTACGGCGCTGCCTCGCTCGCCGCCGAAAGCGGCGAGGAGCCGGCCGTGCTGCGCCAGCAGGTGACCAGCCCCAACGGCACGACGGCAGCCGCTCTCGGCGTGCTAATGGGCGAGGACCGGCTGACTCGTCTTCTCACCGAAGCGGTGGAGGCGGCGCGGCTGCGGTCGGTCGAGCTGGGGAAGTAAGCGAACGTCCAGCTAGGCGAGATCTGTGTGCGAGAAGTCATTGCCCTTGTAGAGTAGGGCTAAGCTGTGGCTCTTCGCGCAGGCATAAGATAGGCAATCGGCAAGGTTGAGCTGAGCGGGATGCCCACGTCCCTTTCCGTAGTCTGAAAAGGCCTGGATCGCGAGCTTGGCGTCGCCGGCGTCGATCGGCACGATTTCGATTTCAGCCTCGTGCAGAAAAGCCTCTATCGCCGCTTCCGCGACGACAGGTTCGACGGCAAGCATGGTGGAAAGCCGCATCGCCGCTTCAAGTACTACCAGAGGGGAGGTAATCCTATGGGGGGCGGCCTCGATGCGATTGCTCCACTCGCCGGCATCCCCTTCTGCCGAAAGAATTGCGACAACCACCGAGGTGTCGACGAACATCAGGGGTGTCCCCACATGTCGTCGATTTCGTCCTTGCTTACAGGCCGGCCGCCCTGGCCCGCCTTGGCCTTGAAATCGTTGGCAATGGCAGCCAGCCGATCCGCCAGGGGAATGCGCCCGCTTTCCCGCTTCAGCTCGGATTCCAGCGCTTCGATGACTGCCTCGGTCATGGAAATCTTGCGTTTGGCGGCGAGCCGCCGTGCTAGTTCACGCGCACGCGGGTCCCTGATCTGGAGGTTCATTGGCCGATCCTCAGCGATTTGTCACTACAATATAGTGCATTTGTCATGACAGCGCCACAACGGCCTGCTCGGGCACGATCTTTCCGAAGACCGATTCCCACATTTGGCCAACGCGGACCTTTCGCTTCGGGATCAAGCTTTCCCGTACAGCATCTCGTCCTGCAGCCGGCGCAAGGCGAACAGCCTGGTGGTCTGATCGGGCGCGGCATTGTCGGCGGTCAGCAATTCGCCTTTCCTGACCGGCTTCAGCACCTTGCCACCCTCGAGCAGGCCGACCGGCACAGCGCGCTGGGCGCGAGCGTCGCCGACGGTCATGGTCCAGGAGCGGTAGCAGGTCTCGCCGATCGCATCGAAGGTTTCGCCGGCGGCGAGATCGCGCTTGGCGACGGCGCACACTTCGGCCACTGGCCTTGGCAGCGGCACCATGTCGGGCTTGCCGAAAAGCACGATGCGGGCGGCGGTCAACGGCACTTCCAGCGAGGTCAGATGATACGGCCGGAACAGGCTGTAGTAGGGGCCGTGGCCGATATGCAGATCGTCCATGCGCTCGATGATGCGCGGATGCGTCGCCTCGACGATGACGAAGACGCCGGGCGCGACGCCCTTGCCGACCGTGTAGTCGACGACGCCTTTCTTCAACAACAGCCCGCCATCCTCGCGCGGAATGAGCACTTTGGCGAGGTCGTCGCGATCGGCCTTCGGGCCGTGCATGCCGGGGACATCGGGCACCAGCCCGGTGGCGTTGGCGATGGCGCACATTTCGACCATGGTTTTCGAGCCGTCGACGAACTCGACCAGCATGCGCGGGTTCATGTTGCGGCGGATCGCTTCCTCGCGATAGTCGTCCGGCACAGCATCGTGGTTGAGCGGGTTGTTCTTGCCCTTGCCGGCGGAGACGATGGTGTAGCCGAGCGCGGACGCAAACTCGATCAATTCCATGCAGCTTGACGGCTCGTCACCGGCACCGACCGAATAGACGACGCCAAGCCGGTCGGCCTGCTGCTTGAGATAACAGCCGATGGTGACGTCGGCCTCGACATTCATCATCACCAGATGCTTGCCGTGCTCCATCGCCATCAGATCGAAATCGGCGGCGACGCCCGGCTTGCCGGTCGCGTCGATGACGACGTCGATCAGTGGATTGGTGACCAGCATTTCATTGGAGGTGATGGCGATCTTGCCGCTCTCGATGGCGCCGGTGACTTTCGACGCGGTGTCGGCTTCGACCGCCATCGCTTCATCGCCATAGGCGATACGGATGGCCTCGCGCGCGGTGTGCGGACGGCGCGTCGAGATGGCGCAGACCGAAATGCCCTTCATCAGCATGCCTTGCGTCACCAGATCGGTGCCCATCTCGCCCGAGCCGATAACGCCGATGCGCACCGGGCGGCCCTCGGCGGCACGCCTGGCAAGATCGCGGGCAAGCCCGGTCAGGGCGACATTGGTCATGCTGGGACGTCCATGCTTCTCGATTTGGAGGCGGCAATAGCAGGGAAACACCCCCTTTTGCCAACAAAACCGCAAGCCGGCGGCAATTTCTCGCTCGTCAATGCAGTGTTAGAGCAGCCCTCCCATCCATCTCCGAGCATTGAAACCGGGTTCAGACCACCCTGACATAGCTTGTCATTCCCGATTTCTGGTGCTCGATGATGTGGCAGTGCAGCAGCCACTCGCCGAGATTGTCGGCGACGACGCCCAGGCTCACCTTCTCGTTGGGTTGGATCAGATAGGTGTCCGAAATCAGCGGCTGAACCTGGCGCGTCGAGGACGACAACACCTTGAAGCTCATGCCGTGCAGATGCATCGGATGGGATTGCGGCGTCAGGTTCTCCATGTCGATGACATAGCTTTTGCCGAGCTTCAGTTCGGCCAGCGGCGCGGTTGGATCGGGCGTATCGCCTGGCCACGGCACCTTGTTGATGGCCCAGAAACTATAGCCAAGCGAACCGCAGATGCCATCGCTCGGGACGTTTTCCGCCGTGGCGCTGAGCGCCAGCGAAATATGCTGGGCGGTGGTAAGATCCACCTCGGCCACCGGATTGACCTCGAGCGGGGGAACATCGCGAATGTCGCGCTTGAGCGAGCCTCCAGTGGCGCGCAGGGTCGCGAGCACCTTGGGCTTGGTGCCCCTGACGTCTCGCAGGCTGACAATCGCGCCCTCGTCGTCGGGCATGCGGATGGCCAGTTCCATGCGTTGGCCGGGTCCAAGCAGCAGAGCATCGGGTGAAAAACGCTGCGGCACCGGATTGCCGTCGAGCGACATGACTGTCGCCTCCGCCCCGTCGACAAGAAAAGCATGGATCCGCGTGACGTCGGTGATGGCGACCCTGAGCCGCACCAGCCCGCCGGCCGGCGCGTCATATTGCGGCTGATCGAGCCAATTAGCGGTGCGTACGGTGCCGTATGTGCCTGTTCTTGCGGCATCGCGCGGCCGGAACTGGTCGATGAACTGGGCGTCGTCGCCGAGCCGCCAGTCGCGCAGATTGAGGACCGTCTCGGCATCGAATTTCGGATCGCCGGGGTTTTCGACCACGATCACGCCCGTCAGGCCGTGGCCCATCTGGGTCAGCGTGTTGCAGTGCGGGTGGTACCAGAAGGTGCCGGCGTCGGGCGGCGTGAAGGCGTAGTCGAAATGATCGCCAGTATAGACATAGGGCTGGACCAGGAACGGCACGCCATCCATCTTGTTCGGCACGCGGATGCCGTGCCAGTGGATCGTCGTCGGATCGTCGATCGCATTGACAAGCCGTGCGGCGAAGGGCTCGCCCTTTTTCATCCTGAGTACCGGCGGCATTCCGGCATTGCCATAAGTCAGCACATCCCTGGTCTGGCCGACATCCATCAGCTTCGCCTGGATTTTGGCCGTCTGCAGCACCACCGGCTTAGGCCCGGTAGCGGCCCAGCCAGCAAACCGGCCCATGGCCGAGAGCCCTACCCCGCCGGCGCCGGCAATCGCTGCCGTTTTCAAAAGCCTGCGGCGTGTGAGTACAGTCATTTGGCGCTCCAACTGCAAAGACGGCTACCCCGAAGGTGTAACCGCCACGCCATGGATCACAAGCCGGCAACCAGAGCAAATTCTGTTGACGGCACAGCGTGAACCAGGGTCAAAACACCTGCGCCTGAGTCGCGTTCACACGGACTGTCAGAGCGAAAAGGCGACAGAGCTTGCCGCGCTATTCAGCCGCCTCGGCATGGTGCGCCGGAACATAGTTGAGGATGGGTCCGAGCCAGCGCTCGACCTCGGCCAACGGCATGGCCTTGCGGCGTGCATAGTCCTCGACCTGGTCGCGTTCGACCTTGGCGACGCCGAAATAATAGCTTTCGGGATGCGACAGATAGATCCCCGACACAGACGAGCCCGGCCACATCGCATAGCTTTCGGTCAGGCTCACCCCGGCATTGCCTTCGCCGTCGAGCAGCCGGAACAGCGTCGCCTTCTCGGTGTGGTCCGGTTGCGCCGGATAGCCGGGCGCCGGACGGATGCCGCGATAGGGCTCGCCGATCAGTTCGTCTGGCGCCAGATTCTCGTCTGCCGCGTAGCCCCAGAACTCCTGGCGCACCTTCTCATGCATGCGCTCGGCGTAGGCCTCGGCGAAGCGGTCGGCCAGCGCCTTGACCATGATCGAGGAATAGTCGTCGTTCGCCCGCTCGAACCGCTCGGCGATCGCCACCTCCTCGATGCCGGCGGTGACGATGAAGCCGCCGACATAATCGGGCTTGCCGCTGTCCGACGGGGCAACGAAATCCGACAGCGCGACATTGGCCTTGCCGTCGCGCTTGGTCAGCTGCTGGCGCAAGGTGAAGAAGGTCGCCAGTTCCTGCGAGCGTGCTTCGTCCGTGAACAGTTTGATGTCGTCGCCGACGGCGTTGGCCGGCCAGAAGCCGATGACGCCGCGTGGCGCGAACCATTTTTCGGCAATGATCTTCTTCAGCATTGCCTGCGCATCCTCGAACAGCTGGCGAGCAGCGGGACCCTGCGCCTCGTCCTCGAGTATCTTGGGATAACGCCCCTTCAACTCCCAGGTCTGGAAGAATGGCGTCCAGTCGATGTAACGCGCGAGTTCGGCGAGGTCCCAGTTTTCAAAAACCTTCACGCCTGAGAAGGACGGCTTTGGCGGCTCGCAGCTCGACCAGTCGATCCGGTGCGCGTTGGCTCTCGCCTTGGCCAGCGGCAGCCGCAGCTTGTCGGCTTCGGAGCGGGCATGCGCATCGGCGACCTTCTGGTATTCGGCGCGCACCGCGTCGACATAGCCGCCCTTGGTCTCGTTCGACAGCAAGGACGAGACCACGCCGACCGCCCGGCTGGCGTCGGTGACGTAGACTGTCTGGCCCCTGGCGTAGCGCGGATGGATCTTCACCGCCGTGTGCACGCGGCTGGTCGTCGCGCCGCCGATCAGCAGAGGGATGTCGAGGCCTTCGCGCTCCATCTCGGCGGCCATGTGCACCATCTCGTCGAGCGACGGAGTGATCAGGCCGGACAAGCCTATGATATCGACGTGCTGCTCGCGCGCCGTCTGCAGGATCTTGGCCGCCGGCACCATGACGCCGAGATCGATGATCTCGTAGTTGTTGCAAGCGAGAACGACGCCGACGATGTTCTTGCCGATGTCATGGACATCGCCCTTCACCGTCGCCATCAGGATTTTTCCCGCCGTCCGGCGCTCGCCATTGTCGATGCCGTTGGCGGCGTTCGCCAGCTTCTCGGCCTCCATGTGCGGCAATAGCCCTGCAACAGCTTGTTTCATCACCCGCGCGGACTTCACCACTTGCGGCAGGAACATTTTTCCCGCGCCGAACAGGTCGCCGACGACATTCATGCCGGCCATCAGCGGGCCTTCGATGACATGCAACGGGCGCTCGGCCGCCAGCCGCGCTTCCTCGGTATCGGCATCGATGAACTCTGTGATGCCGTTGACCAGCGCATGGCTGATCCGCTGCTCGACCGGCAATTCGCGCCACGCGAGATCGCGCTCCCTGGCTTCCTGGCCCGCCGTGCCCTTGAAGCGTTCGGCGATCTCCAGCATGCGTTCGGTGGCGGTGCCGCCGGCCCTGGGCGCGCGGTTGAGCACGACATCCTCGCAAGCCTCGCGCAGTTCGGGCTCGATCGTGTCGTAGACCGCAAGCTGGCCGGCGTTGACGATGCCCATGTCCATGCCGCGCTGGATCGCGTGGTAGAGGAACACGGCATGCATCGCCTCGCGCACCGGCTCGTTGCCGCGGAACGAGAAGGAGAGGTTCGACACGCCGCCGGAAATATGGACGTGCGGCAGCGTCGCGGTGATCTCGCCGGTCGCCTCGATGAAGTCGACGCCGTAATTGTCGTGCTCCTCAATACCGGTGGCGACGGCGAAGACATTCGGATCGAAGACGATGTCTTCCGGCGGAAAGCCGGCTTGCTCGGTCAGGAGCTTGTAGGCGCGGGTGCAGATCTCGACCTTGCGCGCTTTGGTGTCGGCCTGGCCTTCCTCATCGAAGGCCATGACGACCATCGCCGCGCCATAGGCGCGCACCAGCCTGGCATGATGCAGGAACGCCTCCTCGCCCTCCTTCATCGAGATGGAGTTGACCAGCGGCTTGCCCTGAACGCATTTCAGGCCAGCCTCGATGATCTCCCATTTCGAACTGTCGACCATCACCGGGACGCGGGCGATGTCCGGCTCGGCGGCGATCAGGTTGAGGTAACTGACCATCGCCTTCTTCGAATCGATCAGCCCCTCGTCCATGTTGATGTCGATGATCTGGGCGCCGTTGGCGACCTGGTCGCGCGCCACGTCCAGCGCGGCGGCATAGTCGCCCGCCGTGATCAGCTTGCGGAACTTGGCCGACCCCGTGACATTGGTCCGCTCGCCGACATTGACGAACGCAATCTCGTCGGTCAGCGTGAACGGCTCCAGCCCGGACAGGCGCATCTTCGGCTTGATCTCCGGGAGGGCGCGCGGCGGATATTTCCGCACCGCCTCGGCGATCGCCCGGATGTGATCCGGCGTCGAGCCGCAGCAGCCGCCGACCACATTGACCAGCCCTTCGCGGGCGAAATCCTCGATCTGCGCCGCCATGAATTCCGGGCTCTCGTCATATCGGCCGAATTCATTGGGCAGGCCAGCATTCGGATAGGCGCAGGTGAAAGTGTTGGCGACGTCCGAAATCTCGGCCAGATGCGCGCGCATGGCCTTGGCACCGAGCGCGCAGTTGAGGCCGATGGTGAACGGGCTGGCGTGACGCACAGAATGCCAGAAGGCGGTCGGCGTCTGGCCGGACAGCGTGCGGCCGGACAGGTCGGTGATCGTGCCGGAGATCATCACCGGCAGGTGCACGCCTTTCTCGATGAAGATCTCGTTGCAGGCGAAGATCGCCGCCTTGGCGTTCAGCGTGTCGAAGATGGTCTCGATCAGGATGATGTCGGCGCCGCCGTCGATCAACCCGCGCAACTGTTCGCCATAGGCGAGGCGCAGATCGTCGAAAGTCACGGCGCGATAGCCGGGATTGTTGACGTCAGGCGACATCGACGCCGTTCGGTTGGTCGGCCCCAGCGCGCCGGCGACGAAACGGCGTTTGCCGTCCTGCTGCTGCGCCCTCAGCGCTGCGCGGCGCACCAGCCGCGCGCCGTCGCGGTTCAGCGCATAAACAGCATCCTCCATGCCGTAATCAGCCTGGGCGATCGAGGTCGAGGAGAAGGTGTTGGTCTCGAGGATGTCGGCGCCTGATATGGCGTACTGATAGTGGATTTCCTCGATCGCCCCGGGCTGGGTCAGGATCAAAAGGTCGTTATTGCCTTGCTGATGGCAGGCGCAGCCGGCGAAGGCCTCCCCGCGAAACTGGCCCTCGTCGAAGCCGAGGCCCTGGATCTGCGTGCCCATGGCGCCGTCGAGGATAAGGATGCGTTCGCGTGCTGCCGCCGTCAGCGCCGCAAGCACTTCCGAACCGTCGGGCTTTGCCGCAACGGGGCCGAACAATGCGTCCAGCGATGCAGAATTCTGCGACATTTTTTATCCCTCTGGCGACAAGCCAATTCATGTCACATAAGGATATCTTTATGTCAATATACGCCAGACGATCAACGATGTCACGCGTCGTGGCAATCGCCTGGTTCCCGAGGGCAATCGTTGCCTCAGTGCAGTCCAGCCAGCAAGGCTTGAGCCTCAGCGAGATTTTTTTCTGAACCATCGCCTTCTCATTGCGGGCGGCGCCGAGATCGGTCAGCACGTCGCACAGGCTGTCAAGTCCGGGGGCAAGCGGTGTTCTTGTCGTGAGCCCAGATGCCGGCTGGCTTTCAAGCGGCGACCGGATAGTGTTCTGCAAAGAGGGCCGTCACCATCCGCGACGGTTTCGGCCTGGAGCATGATCCCGAAAACCGCAATCCGGATTCGCTAGAGATCATGCTCAAGAAGACAGAGCCTTTCAGGGGAGGTTGCAATGACAGAGTTCACACCAAAGTTCGATCTGGCCGGTAAGGTGGCGCTGGTCACCGGCGCCTCGCGCGGCATCGGCCGCGCCTGTGCGCTGGCCTGTGCCGGGTCGGGGGCCGACATGATCGTCGGCGTGCGCAGCAAGGCCGACGGCGCGGAGCTTGTCGCCGGGATAGAGAGCTTGGGCAGGCGAGCGCTTCCCGTGCAGATGGATTTGACCGACCTCGCCACGGTACGGGCCGCTGTCGCCGAGGCGCACACTGCCTTCGGCCGCATCGACGTGCTGGTCAACAATGTCGGGCTTGGGCCGGAAAACCTGGCCGAAAACGTCACCGAGGAGGATTTCGACCTGACGGTGAACGTCAACCTCAAGGGTACGTTCTTCACCACCCAGGCGGTCGGAAGGCTGATGATCGCGCAGAAATCCGGGCGCATCATCAACATCAGCTCGCAGGCCGGCACGGTGACGCTGAAGGGCGAGGCGATCTACTGCATGAGCAAGGCGGCGATCAACCATTTGACGCGTTGCCTGGCCGCCGAATGGGCGCAGCACAAGATCGCCGTCAACAGCGTGGCGCCGACCTTCATCTGGACCGACGGCACGCGGCCGTCCCTCGCCGAGCCGGCATTTCACGCCCATGTCTTGGGGCACATTCCGCTCGGCCGCATCGGCGATCCGATCGATGTCGCAGGAACCGTCGTGTTCCTGGCCTCGCCCGCAGCCTCGATGATCACCGGCGCCAATATTCTGGTCGATGGCGGCTGGTCGGTGGCGTAAGATCGCGCGTTGTGAGCGAAATCAAAAAGGGCGCAATCGAAGCTGTCGCTCGTTCAGTCCGTCCTTTTTGCGTGAGATGCGCGTATACTTTTCGAAAGGAAGGAAGGCGGCATGTCCATCAATCGCAAGCTCAAAGAGGCGGGCAACTTCACACCGTCCGAGATGGGACTTCTTGGGCGTGTCTTCGACCAGGCAAAGCGCGAGGGCGACTCTGATGCCAGCCGAGAAGCGCTGGCCTCCCGCATTATCGCCAACTATATGGCCGGAATCACCGACGAGGCCGAGCTCCTCGCCTTGTCACGGCAGCCGCTTGGTCGGTGACGCGGCACTGTGAATTCGGGACCTTCCGACGTCCGCGTCTTCCACTTCGAGCCGTCTTCCGGTTTGATCCGGTAGCGTTTGGCCAGTGTCCTCAGGCTCTCTTGACTATGTTGTATCGCTCGGCGGATCGCCTATGTCGTCGTGGCGCTCCCATGAAGAACTTGGCCCATAGCACATCCGTTGATTAGGACGACAATGATGCCCGATCAAAGCCAGGGATCAAACACCTGGCATAAATCGGGCGCATGCCGGAAGCGCCTCGAACCGGCTACTGGCAAGACCTTCAGGATGAGACGCCGACCGCACCTCAACTGTTCAGTTCGCCGGCCGCCGCAATCACTTCGGACACTATTTCGAGCACATCGTTGTCTGTCGTCCGGTGATTGACGAAGCATGCCCGCAAGACGAACTGGTTGCCGATTGTCGCGTTAGAGAGATACACGCGCCCGCGATCACGCCTATCGGCGTCGGCGGTTCACAGCGTGACGGAAAGGATGTTGCCAAGGGCGTTCATGACGAGTTCACGGCTATGCTGCACATGCCGCAGGGCCGCATCCTCCGATGCCTTGGGGTCTCCTGCCACAAGCGCGTCGATCAATTCCTCATGCTGTTGTCGTTGAAGCTCATGGTCCAGCAGCAGACGCCGCCGATCTCGGTTGGAGAACAATCCGATGTGAAGCAATCGTTGCATTTCATCGAGCAAAGACTCAATGACCCGGACCATCCGCTCGTTTCCGGACGCCCGGGCGATCGCAACGTGAAAGTCTCTGTTGTTTCTCAGGAATTGCAGATCGTCTGGCGCATTGTCCCGAAGGAAGGGGCCGGCCCCCAGCGTGCGAAGCATCTTCTCATCGACACGCCCCGCGGCTGCCCGTGCCGCGGCAGGTTCAAGCAGTACCCTAAGGTCGAAGACGTCGTTCGCCGTCCTGCCACTGACCGGAGCAATGATGTAGCCGCGTCGCGGGACGGTGTTGACCAGCCCTTCCTGGCTAAGTCTCGACAGAGCTGAGCGTATGGGTGCCAGACCGAGTCCATAGTGGCTGGCCAGTCCCGCTTCGGTGACGTCAGCCCCGGGCTTCAATCTACACAGGATCACATCGTTTTTGATGAGGTCGTAGGCCTCGTCGGTCAAACGTCGCCGCGCCGGCAATGCGAAAATACCTTCGTTGTTCATCGTTCAACCGTGGTTGGCCGCAGTGGAGCCCGTCGATCGGACACACTTGACACATTCGGTCGTTAGGCGCTAGAAGAAATATCGGTGAAATGTTACAAAAATTTCAGCTTTGACCCAGGTCATCGACATGGTCGGAGAGATGAAAGACGACCCTGCCGGTACTGAAAACGGTACAGATGTTCGACACGGTGGTGCCGCGACGATTTTGGACGCTGATATCTTGTGCCGGCTTACTGCCTCCGAGCTTGCTGGCCTCTATCTGAAGAGACAGGCATCCCCTGTCGACGTCGTCCAGGCCGTGCTCACCAGAGCGGCGAGCATCAACGCACGGTTCAATGCCTTTGCCCTCCTGGACGATGAGGGGGCGATAGCCGCCGCCAAAGCATCCGAGCGCAGATGGCTAGACGGGGCGGCGCTTGGCCCCCTCGACGGAATTCCAGCTACGATCAAGGATTTGATGACGGTCAAGAACTGGCCCACCCGCTTTGGCAGTGGGGTAACTGCTGGTGCGCGTTCTCAAGCTGATGCGCCTTCCGTCGCAGCACTGCGAGCGAAAGGCGTCTTGTTGGTAGGGGCGACTACAACGCCTGAGTTCGGCTGGAAGGCAGTCACCGATAGTCCGATGTTCGGAGCGACGTCGAACCCATGGAACCCGGCGTTGACATGCGGCGGATCGTCCGGAGGCGCGGCTGTTGCCGCGCGCACCGGTTGTGGGAACCTGCATCTCGGCACAGACGGGGGCGGGTCAGTGCGGATACCTGCCGCCTTCACCGGGGTAGTCGGCCACAAGCCGAGCTTTGGCCGAGTGCCATATTATCCGCCGAGCGCGTTCGGCACTCTCGGTCACCTAGGACCGATCGCTCGCACGGTCGAGGATGCCACGCTGATGCTCGACGCCATGACGGTCCGCGACGCCCGGGACTGGAACCAGCCTGCAATAGAATTTGCATCTGCGGTGCTCAGCCGGCAGCGGGAATGGCGGGGTTTGCGGATCGGCCTATGGTCAACACCGATCGTTGGCGAAGTCGCCCCAGAAATCCTCGCTGCAGTCGTTCGCGTCGCCCGCCTGCTGGAGGAGGCGGGCGCAGCAGTCGAGCCGATCACCCTGCCGGGTGGAAACATATTGGCGACGTTCAACATCCTCTGGTTTGCAGGTGCGGCAAACAGGGTGTCCAAGATCGCCGAGAAAGACCGGTTTCAAATGGACCCAGGTTTGCTTCGTGCAGCGGAAATCGGTGGACGATTCTCAGCATCTGAGTACGCGGAAGCGTTGTTACAGCGTTCGGCCTTCGGCGCCGAAATGGATCAGCTTCTCAGGATCTACGATTTGGTGATCTCACCGACCACGCCGGTCGCGGCGTTTCCGCTCATGCACGATGTTCCGCCTGGATCCATCTATCAGGAATGGACCGAGTGGGCATGTTTCAACTTTCCCATAAACCTCAGTAAGCAGCCCGCATGTTCTGTGCCAATTGGTCTAACAAATAGAGGACTTCCGATCGGGTTTCAGATTGTCGGTGCAAGGGGGGCCGATGCGGACGTATTGAGTGCGGCCATGCAGGTGATGGAACTTGTCGGGTGGATGGACAGTCCTTCTCAGTCGAGCGGAGGAAAAAGACATGAACTCAAAAACGATCACTTGTATCGAAGATCTCCGGCAGCTTCATAAGAAAAGGGTGCCAAAAGCATTTTTCGACTATGTCGACCGCGGTTCGTATAGCGAGCAGACCTTGCATGCGAATCGAGCGGATTTCGAAAACATCAAATTACGGCAGCGGGTCCTCGTCGACGTATCCAAGAGGAGCACGTCTACCGTGCTCCTGGGCGAGGCAATTTCAATGCCGCTGGTTCTGGCGCCTGTCGGCTTGGGAGGGCTTCAATATGCCGATGGAGAGATCCACGCGTGTCGCGCGGCGCAGGCGGCGGGCATCCCCTTTACATTATCGATCATGTCCATCTGCTCGATGGAGGATGTTGCAGGTGCTGTCAAAAAGCCCTTCTGGTTTCAGCTGAGTTTGTTAAAGGACCGCGGCTTCGTCAAATCGCTCGTAGAACGCGCGATTGCCGTGAAATGCGACGCAATTGTCTTGACGGTAGACTTGCCTGTGTTGGCGCAACGCCATGCCGATATCAAGAACGGCATGACGGTGCCGCCGAGGTGGACTTTCGGCAAATTCGTCGACTTTGCGAGCAAGCCAGCATGGGTTTCCAGCGTAATGCGCAGCAAGAGGAAAACGTTCGGAAATCTCGCCGGACAATCCGGCAACTCGAAAATGGAATCGCTTGCCGCCTGGATGAATGAGCAATTCAATACGAGCCCAACTTTGAAGGACGTGGAGTGGGTTCGAAGCATATGGCCTGGAAAACTGATCATTAAAGGCATCGGCGACGCCAGGGATGCGCGTGACCTGGCGAAAATTGGGGCGCATGGCCTAGTGGTTTCGAACCATGGGGGACGTCAACTTGACGGCGGCAGGTCAACGATCTCTGTGCTGCCCGAAATTGCGGATGCGGTGGGGGCCGACCTTGAGGTTCTGGTAGATGGAGGCGTTCGCTCCGGCCAAGACGTCATGCGAGCGTTGGCTCTTGGGGCAAAGGCGTGCATGATCGGCCGGGCCTATGTTCACGGTCTGGGTGCTGCCGGCGAACAAGGCGTCGCCAAGGCCATCGATCTCATCGGTAAAGAATTCGAAGTGACAATGGGCCTGACCGGGGTTGTCCGCGTTGATGAAATAGATCGCCGAATACTGGCCTAGTTGGCTGTAACGAAAGCGAACAGGCCGGTCTGTTGCCGCCGGGCAAAAGATGCTAGAGGACTAGGCGCTGCATGATACGCTTTCGCTAGCATAACCTTTAGCGCCGAGGCCGCTCCTGATCTCGGCAACCGAGCGAAGCTGCCGCTCGGCGTCGAAATTTCCGGGATCAAGCCAGGCCTCAAAAGCTGAGCGATGGGCTGGCCATTCGCTGGAAAGCATCGAATAGACGCAGATGTCGCAAGGTTTGCCCTTCAGGAACAGGCCCTGGCGCAGCGTGCCCTCATAGACAAAGCCGAGCCGATCGGCCGCCTTGCGCGAGCGCAGGTTGGTCGAGGTGCAGGTCCATTCGAGGCGCCGGTAGCCAAGATCGTCGAAGACATGGCGCAGGATCAGGTAGAGCGCCTCGGTGGCGAGCCGTGTGCGTTGCAGCGGCGGCGTGTAGAGCACATAGCCGAGCTCGACGACATGATGGGCGGGTCTTGCTTCCATGAGGCAGAGCCACCCCAGCGGCTTGTCGTCGAGGCCGGCGACGGCAAAGAAGGCGCGTTTCTTGTCGGCCACCAGTTCGGCGACGTGGTCGGCGAACGCTTGCTCACTGGCGAACGGGCCAACCTTCATGTCGACCCAAGTGGCATTCGTGTGCTCGTCATGCGACAGCGGGTAGAGACAGGATGCGTCTCGCCCGGCGTCGAGCGGGCGCAGGCGGCCCCAGCGGCCGACCAGCACGACGGCGGCGGGAACCGGAGCGTCGCCCGGCGGGATCTCACCCGGTTTCAGATCTGATGACATGGTCGCCCCGACGCACTGGCTAGAGCAATTCCAGGAAAAGTGTGAAACGGTTTTCCGTCCGGAATTGCGTCAAAACAAAGAGTTAGAGCCGTTCGCCGTTTCCGTGAAACGGTAAACTGCTCTAGTTCCAGTAGCGGAATACCCTGCCCATTCTGTTCGGCATCATGAAGATCTCCTCGGCGCGGCGAAACCCGGCATCCCGCCCCATGCCGAGCCAAGTGTCGGCGGTTTCAGGGAAATCGGCCAGTAGCATATGCCGTTCCATGGAAGAGAATTCCTCGTCGGAAACGGCCGACCATTTGTCTCGCAGCAACGAGAAGCGGGCGAGCCAGGCGGCGCGATCTTCTCCCTCGAACAGGGCCGGCTCCCAGATGACGAACAGGCCCACGCCGCCCAAGGCCCTGCGGGCGTGCCGCATCAGCTTCGCCTTGCCCTCGGTCGGCAGATGGTGCAGCGACATACCGATCCAGATTACGTCGACGGGTTCCGACCAGTTCGCCATCGCTTGCGCGAAATCGCCGCAGCGCAGCTCGACCGGGCATGGGAGCCCTTCGAGCGCGCGAGCGGCAAGCGCTAGCGACGCTTCCGACAGGTCGATGCCGACATAGCCGCCGATCGCGGACGTCTTCAGCATCGCGGCAGAGGCAGCGGCATCGCCGCACGCCACGTCAAGGAATCGAAACGACCCTGGTGCATGCTCAACGAGCACATCGCGCAGGAGCCCGTAGACCTCGCGGTGGAACATGAGGTTTGTGGCCACGATCCTGCGGTACGTCTCCAGCTCCTTGTTGAACATGTCCTGGGAGCCGGTAGCCTCGTTAACGGTCGCCACCGGCATGCTCTCGCTCGACGAACTGGCCATGATATCCTCCCAAGGAACGTTGACGGGGCGCCGCTACGGAGCTGCACCCTCTGCGTAGAGATGCAGGGCGCGGAAGACCGCCGTGTGGCCGGGGGTCGCAACACCGAACCTGATGCCCAATTCGTGCATGCGCCCGGACAGCCAGGCGACCTCGATTGGCTTGCCCCTTTCGAGGTCGTTGGCCATCGACGATTTTACGTGCGGTGGGAATGCGGTCCACCTGGTCACAACGCGCCCTTCGAACCCCTCGGCCATGGGATGACCGGCCGCGGCCGCGACCGCCATCCCCTCGTCGCGCAGTTGCTCGATGAAGATACGAGCCTCGGGGTCGTCGAGGATCCGACCGATCCCAGAGCGCATGAGCGACGTTCCTCCGGAAAAGGCCGCGAGTGTCACGAACTTCTCCCACAGCACATTGTCGATGTCGGCAACCGGCTTCAGCTCAAGCCCAACAGCACGATCGCAGAGCGCCTGAAGGTCCTTGATGAGAGGCTCGCGGTGCCCGCCGACCAGGATGTGACGCAGCCCGCCAGCGTGGACGACTTCTCCCGGCTGTTTGATGAATGCGGACAAGTAGGTGGCGCCGCCAATCACCTGGTCGCCGGGAACATGGCGGCCTAGAATCTCGACGCCGTCGATGCCGTTCTGCAACGTCACGACACGCGTATTCCTGCCGATGAGCGGTCCGAGCGCGGCGGCGGCCTTCTCACTGTCGTAGAGCTTCACCGCGAAAATCACGAGATCGACGGGACCGATGTCGGCCGGCGCGTCGCTCGCGGACACATTGGGGAGAAAGACGTTGCCGATATCGCTTTGAATTCGCAGGCCGTCCCGGCGCATTGCCTGCAAGTGGGCACCGCGAGCGATGAAGCTGACGTCGCCCCCCGCCTCGGCGAGCCTTGCGCCGAGATAGCCGCCGATGCCGCCCGCCCCGATCATTGCGATCCGCATGCGTCCCCCTCGACATCAGCTGCCGCCATGGGCCGAGCGAAGCTGGAACGGCATCCGCCGGCCCGATGTCTATTAGCATTTACTTGAATACAAGGCCAGCCGACGGGGTTCGAGTGCGACGGCAAGCGATCACGACGGGTCCTCGGCTACTTCACCGCCCGTCACGCCGGCAATCCGGCCTTGATGAGCCCTTCACGGAGAAGCTCCCGGTCTTCGGCGTGTTCAAGGAGGACGCTCTCGCGCATGTATTCAGCCGTAGAGAAATCAGGCTGCAAGCGCAGGACCTCCGCCACTGCTGCCTGTGCCGCTTCGGTCCGTTCGAGCTGGGCGTAGCAGGCCGCCAACCGTGCACTCGACCACGAGCTTGGCAGGGGCATTTTTTTGAACGCCTGAGCGGCCTCTGCAAAGCGCCGAAGCGAATAAAGGGCGATGCCGAAGTGAACATCGTACCAGCGAAAGTGTAGTGGGTTCAGGCGACCAGCAGCTTCCAAGCAAACCAGTGCTTCTTCCGGCCTGCCACGAAAGGCCAGCAAGCGGCCCTTCATGATCAGTCCGTCTGCATCATTGGGATTGAGGTCGAATGCCCGGCGGAGATATTGCTCGGCCATGTCGTATTCACGACGGTAGAGACAGATGGTCGACAGTATGCGGTGGCAACGGCTCTCCAGAGGGTCGAGTGCGATCGCGTGCTTAGCCTCGTTGAACGCCGCGTCCAGCACCTCGGCCGGTGCGGCGGCGTGACCGTGCTGTGCCACCTTCACGAATGCACGATACGAATGCGCCACGGCATACCGCGCGTCGAGGGCCACCGCCTTCTCGAACATCTCAAGCGCTTGCCGATTGGCATCCGTGTCACTCCGAAAGTGGGCCATGCCCCGCAGCAAGCAGTCGTAGGCGGCAAGGCTGGTTGTCGGCTTCCGGAGCGATTGCTGAAGTGTCGCATCTTCAATTCGCCCAACCAGCGTCGACACAATGGTCTGCGCAACTTCGTCCTGCACCGTGAAGACGTCGTCGAGGCCGCGGTCATAGCGTTCGGCCCAAAGATGCGCGCCGGTCGCCGCCTCGATGAGCTGCGCAGTGATCCGCACGCGCGCTCCGGCGCGCCGCACGCTGCCTTCGAGAAGATAGGACACCCCAAGCCGCCGGCCGATCTCGGCAAGGTCGATCGACTTGCCGCGAAAGGCGAAGGAGGAGTTGCGGGCAATCACGAACAGCGAGCGGAAGTGCGCCAGCCCGGTGACGATGTCTTCGGTGATGCCGTCGCTGAAGTACGTCTCCTCCGGCTGCCCGCTCAGATTGTCGAACGGAAGCACTGCGATTGAGGGTCTGTCGGGCAAGGATAGCGGCGCACCGGCGGCAGGCGGTGCCGATCCCTTGGACCAGCACCAAACGCGGACCGGCTGCGCGATGTTCTTCAGCTTGCGCTCGCCGGTGTCTTCAAAGGCGAAGTCAATCTTGCCGGCCAGCTGCTTCTGCACCGCATCGGCAATGCAAATGCCCCCAGGCTCCGCCAGTGCCTCAAGCCGTGCCGCGATGTTGACGCCATCCCCGAGCAGGTCACCGTCCTCCACGACAACGTCACCGACGTTGATGCCGATGCGGAACACGATGCGGCTCTCGGGCGGGACCTCCCGCTGATGCTCCGCCATCCCTTCCTGCATTGCGACGGCACAGGCCACGGCCTCAACAACGGAGCCAAACTCAACGATTGCGCCGTCGCCCATTAGTTTGGCAACGCGGCCCCTATGGTCTGCGATCAGCGGGTCTACCACTTGGGAGCGAAGGGTCCTGATCGACGCGAGTGTACGGGCCTCATCTACTTCGATCAGGCGTGAATAGGCCACGATGTCGGCGGCCATGATCGCAGCGAGCCGCCGCTCCACCCGAACAACTGGCATAAGATGCCTTCCAGTACATCGCTAAGCGAACGCCCAATCTTCGCAGCTTCAAGTACGACCCGCAATCCGAACAGCAATGGCTTCAAGGTAGCCGCTATGCGGCTGGCTACGGTTGCGATTAGACCAAAATATCGAGTTGAACCGCACTCATAAAAAACCCTGGCCTCGTCCCAGGGTTTTCTCTTCAAGGATATGAGCGAGGCCGCCGTTCCCCTCGCCAGCGGGCTTCGATCGCCCGTTCACGGCAGAGTGGCGGTCAGGCCATCTTTGCCATTATCTTGGCCATATCCGCGGCGTCGAACGCCCTCAATGTCTGGGTTCTGATGTTACCTAGCGATGCGATCGACAAGGCTAGTGCGGTCGCAGCAATGTCGTCGTCGGCTTCTGCAATCGCCACGACATCATGCTGGCCAAGCGTCCACAACAAGGTGTGAACCTTGATGCCGTTCTTGCTGGCCATCGCCTTGAAGGCCTCCGCGCGCTTCTGGGTATCCTTTATGCTCTTGATGCCTTGATCTGTGAAATTTGAGAGCAATACGTAGTAAGCCATTTTTTCCTCCCATTGTGGGAGCGGGCGGGCACTCACGGCGCGTCCGCCGTCTCCCGCAACGACGATACCACGAGTCAGGTGCGCGAACCACTTGCGTCAAGGATCATCGCCGTCAGGCTGGCCCACCGACGGAGAAAAGCTGCAAGCTCCCGGGAAGCCCGGCAAGTTCCGTATCGCCGCGCTCTTCAAACATCAGGCCGGAGCCAACCACGAGATCACGAACCGTCCGCGAGGCAATGATCTCGCCTGGCCGCGCATGATCGAGCAGCCGCGATGACAGCTCGATCGCCATCCCGGTGAAATCATCGCCGCGCTCCTCGCATTCGCCGGTATGGACTGCCGAGCGGACATCGAGACCGGATTGCTTCAGGCGTTGACGGATCGCGATCGCGCACTGGATCGATCGCGTCGGGCCTTGGAATACGGCAACAAATCCGCTTGCCGTGCGTCTGATCCGCCTGCCTTCGGCGCCGAGCAGATCGCTACGGATCTCTTCGGCGTGTCGCTCAATCAGATCCGTGCCGGCACCAGAGGAAGGGCCTTCTATCTCTACGGACAGCACCGACACCAGGAGCCGCTTGCCCGGCACCGCCGGCAAAGCGCCGGTGACAAAAGCCTGGATCTCGTCCACGAGTCGATCGGAATTCTCTCCCCAGATCACGTGGTCCCGGCCGGCAAGCTCGATGTATCGGGCACCTTCGATATGCGTTGCCAGGTAGCGTCCTTCTTCCTGCTTTACCCAGCGGTCGCCCGTCGTCTGAGCGATGAGCGTCGGAACGTGAATGGCCGGCAGAATATCGCGAACGTCGATTTCGGTTCCCCAGCGCCAGAGCGCTATCGCGTCGGCGGGAGAGGCTGAATTCCTGAGGTAGGCGGCGAACCATTCTCTCTCGAAACTGTCGTTCATCAGGCTGGGCGCCGCGTTGCTCATGTCCGCCGGCTCTCCCCACTCTCGCTCGACGACCGCCAGATCTTGTTCCACCTGCTCGCTTGTTCTCGCCCAGGGGTAATCGTTCGACCATCTGCCGCTGGCATAGGCTCCGTTGAGCACGAGCGCCGCCGTGCGCTCGGGATAGGTCGCTGCGAACAGCATGCACATGGGGCCGCCCTCGGAGCTGCCGAACAGAACCGTACGCTTCGAACCGACCGCATCCAGCACTGCCCGCACGTCTTCCATCCGCTCTTCCATCGTCGGCAGACCGACATTGCGGTCGGATAGCCCCGTGCCGCGCTTGTCCATGCGGATCAGGCGGCAGAAGCTGCCGAGGCGCCGGAGTACATGCGCCAGCCGCGGCGATGACCAGGAAAGGTCGAGGTTGGAGACCCATCCAGGCACATAAATCAGGTCGATCGGCCCGTCGCCGGTCACCTGATAAGCGATGTTGATCCCCGCCGACTTGACGTAGTGCGTCGGCGGGCTGATGGGCTGGCCAGAGAAATCCGGACGCCTATCGGCTTGGGATCGCGTCTGTTGCGAAGGTGAAACTCCGGGCGCTGGAAAAGCCGCGTCCGGTGTCATGCGGCGCGCCCGAAGGTCGTCATACAGCTTCCGGGTTTCGTGCTCGGGCTGCAAGCCGAGCTGCCGCTGCAAGGCATCGCGGCAGCGCTCATATTGCTTCAGGGCGAGGTTGACGCGACCCTGGGCTGCATAGGCCCGCATCAAGGCGCGGTGAATGTCTTCCCGTAGGGGTTCAAAAGCTAGTAAGCGCGTGGCCGCCCGCACGCATGATGCAAGATCGCTTGTCGCGGAATGGTGTGCGACGAGCTTCTCCAGCACAGCTATGGAGATTGCCCTCAATCGCTCGCGCTCGAACCTCAGCCAGTCTTCGAACGGCTCCTCCTTGAGATCGAAGCCGTCGAGGAGGTCGCCACGATAGACAGCAAGCGCCTGCTCGAGCTGCTCGGGGGCGGAGCCCGCAGCCAGCGCCTCGAACCGCGCGACATCGAAATCGAGATCGTCGAGATTGAGGCTGATGGTGTCGCCCTCGGTGAGGAACCTCCCGCCCCCTGATGCGTGAGTGGCCTTCCTGACGGCAGACAAGGCCTGCCGCAGGTTCGTCCGGGCCTGGGACTCGCTGTTGCAACCCCACAAAAGGGAAGCGAGTTTCTCGCGCGATTGCGAGCGTCCGGACTGGAGGGCCAGGTAAGCTATCATGGCACGCGCCTTGCGGCCGAGGAGCGGAACCGTCGCTGCATCGTTGGCAAAATCGAAACCACCGAGCAGACAGAGATGAGGGTGCGTCATCGAATCCGCCACAGCCATAGCTCCCACCGGCAATCATTTCCCCTACCTGCCCCTATTTCAATCGCGATTTTGCCGGCGTGACGCTTTTCACGAATTCATCACGCGGGTTCCAACGCAATTCTCACGGGCGGGGACGAGATTGCCCGGACGAGGCAGCCCTTGCCTCAGGAGGAGGATGCTATGCTGCACCCGAATGAGTGGCCCATCTGGCATGATGATCCCGGGCAGAACCCGCGGCTGTGGAATGCGGTTGCGCCGCAACGCCACGAAATTGCACTCGCGCGCTATCTTGAGAAGCAGCGGGCTGGCCGAGAATCAATGGTCCGCTCGTTCGATCTTCGGACCGCGACGATCCGCGCATGTGTGCTGATAGCAGATGCCGGGAGGGACTTTCTCAGGCGCTTGGTCGCTCCCGTCGGAGCGCCGAGAACTCACCGTCGCTAACCGGGTCAGCATCATTCAGCGGTCCAGCGATCCCACGCCGGAGCTGTGCAACAACGCGCTCATGATGATGAGCAGCGACAGCGCCTGGCAGTGCCTTGTGAGCCGTCCTGTAACCAGGCCCAAGGCGTGTTCGTAGCCCCTGTCCTGCACTCCAAAAAGGGCCGAAGGTCTTGGGGATTGCAAGCCTGGTGGACAGCGGCCGTCTCGATTTCCGTCTTGTGACGTCATTTGTAACGTCAGAATAGACGGAACGCGTAGCGCGCCAATGGCTTCAGCGATTTCAACGGGATGGACTGGTGCTGCGAGAGAGGATTGAACTCTCGACCTCTCCCTTACCAAGGGAGTGCTCTACCACTGAGCTACCGCAGCCGCCGATGGCGGGGCTTCTGCCATATCGAACCGGCAAGCGCAAGGCCAAGTGCAACGCTTCTGTGAAAGCCTTTGCCGGATCGCTTTTGATGACATGGCGGCGCCACAATGTTGGCTATCCCTGAATAGCGGGCTGGCTGGTCGCCGGCCGGGGCGGGACAATGAACGACAAGACAATTCCAGTGAAAAAGGGCAGCACAAACCGCAAGGACAGGCTCGCGGAGCAATTGCGCGCCAATCTGCAGAAACGCAAGGCGCAGTCGCGCTCGCGGCGTATCGGCGAAGCCGACCAACGACCGGACGGGCTCGGCTCGGCGAAGGAAATGCAAAAAGATTAACTCAAATCGGCCACTCTTGGTTCAGATATCAGGAAATCCTATTTCTTGAACCAGACCGGCCAATGGTCTAGAGGGGCCGATACTCAACCGATTGAACCGGCTTTTTTGGCCGAGAGGGACGTTCTTCCATGGATCGCATCAGAATTGTCGGCGGCAACAAGCTTGCCGGAAGCATTCCGATCTCGGGCGCCAAAAACGCCGCACTTCCCTTGATGATCGCCTCGCTCCTGACCGACGACACGCTGACGCTGGAAAACGTGCCGCATCTGGCCGATGTCGAGCAGTTGATCCGCATCCTCGGCAATCACGGCGTCGACTATTCGGTCAACGGCCGCCGCGAAAAGCAGAATGAGGGCTATTCGCGCACCATCAATTTCTCGGCCCGCAACATCGTCGACACCACGGCCCCTTACGAGCTCGTGTCGAAGATGCGGGCGTCGTTCTGGGTGATCGGCCCGCTGCTGGCGCGCATGGGCGAGGCCAAGGTGTCGCTGCCGGGCGGTTGCGCCATCGGCACGCGCCCGGTCGATCTTTTCCTCGAAGGCCTGCAGGTGCTGGGCGCCGATATCGACGTCGACACCGGCTACGTCATCGCCAAGACCCGGAACGGCCGACTTGTCGGCAACCGCTACGTGTTCCCGAAGGTCTCGGTCGGCGCCACCCATGTGCTGATGATGGCGGCCTCGCTGGCCAAGGGCGAGACGGTGCTTGAAAACGCCGCCTGCGAGCCCGAGATCGTCAACCTCGCCGAGTGCCTCAATGCCATGGGCGCGAAGATTTCCGGCGCCGGCACGCCAACCATCACCATCGATGGCGTCGAATCGCTGTCGGGCGCCCGCGTGCGCGTCATTCCCGACCGCATCGAGACCGGCACCTATGCCATGGCCGTCGCCATGACCGGCGGCGACGTGGTGCTCGAAGGCGCGCGACCCGAACTGCTGCAGACCGCGCTCGACGTGATTTCGCAGACCGGCGCCGAGATCACTCCGACCAATTCCGGCATTCGCGTCAGGCGCAACGGCGCCGGCATTTCGCCGGTCGATGTGACGACGGCGCCATTCCCGGCCTTCCCGACCGATCTGCAGGCGCAGTTCATGGGCCTTATGACCATGGCCAAGGGCAAGTCGCGCATCACCGAGACGATCTTCGAGAACCGCTTCATGCATGTGCAGGAGCTGGCCCGGCTCGGCGCCCACATCACGCTTTCGGGCCAAACGGCGATCGTCGACGGCGTGCCTAAGCTGAAGGGAGCGCCGGTCATGGCGACCGATCTTCGCGCCTCCGTGTCGCTGGTCATCGCCGGCCTGGCAGCTGAAGGCGAGACCACGGTCAACCGCGTCTACCATCTCGACCGCGGCTTCGAGCGGCTGGAGGAAAAGCTTTCCAATTGCGGCGCGGTGATCGAGCGGATTTCGGCGTAGGCCAATCGCCAGGCCTCGCAGCGCGGTTGCGCGGACGGGAAAGACCCGCCTGGAGCCTGTTTCATCTCGATTAAGGTCGAGATGAGGCTCCAGATTCCTGTCTGAGCATGATCTTTTGCGAAAACCGGTTTCCACTTTTCGGGATCATGCTCTAACAGAAGGCTGAACAATCAACCTTCAGGTGCGAAATCCGCATGACCGCCCTTAAGCTTATCGCACTCGACGACCAGGATCTGAGCATCGTTTCGGCCCATGTCCAGGATGCCGTGATGAAGGTCTCGGACCTCGAGTTCCTGCCTTCGGCAAAGCGTTTCGTGCTGACCATGAACCGCTTTGTCTGGGAGGCCAAATCCAGCCTGTTTCGCCAGCACAATGAGCGGCGGCAGGCGGTGCTGCATTTCGACCGCGTGCTCGGCGCCAAGACCAATGGCATTGCCCGCGACAAGCCGGCCGAGATCCTGTCGCTGCTGGCCGTCAGTTTCATCGAGATAAGCAAGCCGGCCGGTATCGTCGAGCTGATCTTTTCTGGCGGCGGCACCATCATACTCGATGTCGAATGCATCGAGGCCCGCCTTGCCGACATCGGCGGCGCGTGGGAAGCCACCTCGCGTCCCGTCCACAAGGCTTGAGCGTCCGATGGCCATCACGCTTCGTCAGTCCGATGCCGATTTCGAGCAGCGTTTCGCCGCCTTCCTTTTGACCAAGCGAGAGGTGTCGGCCGATGTCGATGCCGCGGTGCGCGACATCATCGCGCGCGTGCGCGCCGAGGGCGACGCGGCGCTGATCGACTACACCAGGAAATTCGACCACGCCGACCTCGGAAGTCTCGGCATTGCCGTTTCGAAGGACGACATCGCCCGGGCTTACAAGGCCGCCGACCCTAAGACGATCGAGGCGCTGGAATTCGCGCGCGACCGTATCCGCTCGCATCACGAGCGGCAGCGGCCCAAGGATGATCGCTATACGGATGCCGCCGGCGTAGAGCTCGGCTCGCGCTGGACGGCGATCGAGGCAGTCGGGCTCTATGTACCGGGCGGCACCGCGAGCTATCCAAGCTCGGTGCTGATGAACGCCATCCCGGCCAGAGTGGCCGGCGTCGAGCGCGTCGTCATGGTGGTGCCGGCACCCGGCGGCATCATCAATCCGCTGGTGCTGGTGGCGGCTGATATCGCTGGCGTGTCGGAGATTTATCGCGTCGGCGGCGCGCAGGCGATCGCCGCGCTTGCCTACGGCACCGAAACGATCAAGCCCGTCGCCAAGATCGTCGGACCCGGCAATGCCTATGTCGCAGCGGCCAAGCGCCAAGTGTTCGGCACTGTCGGCATCGACATGATCGCCGGCCCCTCGGAAGTGCTCGTCGTGGCCGACGGCAGCAACGATCCGGACTGGATCGCCGCCGACCTGCTGGCCCAGGCCGAGCACGATGCGTCGGCGCAGTCGATCCTGGTCACCAACGATCCGGCCTTCGGTCGTGCCGTCGAACAGGCCGTGGAACGCCAGTTGCAGAGCCTGCCGCGCGCCGAGACGGCAGCGGCGAGTTGGCGCGATTTCGGGGCGGTGGTCGAGGTCGCCACGATCGACGCCGCGCTGCCGCTGGTCGACCGCATCGCCGCCGAACATGTCGAACTTGCCATCGACGATGCCGAGGGGTTTCTGGCGCGGATGCGCAATGCCGGTGCCGTGTTTCTCGGCCGCCACACGCCAGAGGCCATCGGCGACTATGTCGGCGGCTCCAACCACGTGCTGCCCACGGCACGCTCGGCGCGCTTCTCGTCGGGCCTGTCCGTGCTCGACTTCGTCAAGCGCACCTCGATCCTGAAGCTTGGACCGGAGCAGCTGCGGATCTTGGCGCCGGCGGCGATCGCGCTCGCCCAGGCGGAAGGCCTAGATGCGCACGGCCGCTCCGTCGCCATACGGCTGAACATGTAGGCCGCCATGTCGGACTCCGATCAAACCCGCGCCAGGCTGATCGATGTCGAACTCGATGAATCGATCGGCCGTTCGACGCCCGATGTCGAGCATGAGCGTGCGGTGGCGATCTTCGACCTGATCGAGGAGAACAGTTTTCAACCCGTCAATGACAACGGCGCCGGCCCCTACCGGCTGAAGCTGTCACTGGCCGAGCAGCGCCTGGTCTTTGCCGTGGCGCGCGAGGACGGGGCTGCCGTCGTCACCCACATCCTGTCGCTGACGCCGCTCAGGCGCATCGTCAAGGATTACTACATGATCTGCGAAAGCTATTACGACGCCATCCGCTCCTCGACGCCGAGCCATATCGAGGCGATCGACATGGGCCGCCGCGGCCTGCACAATGAGGGCTCGCAAACGCTGATGGACCGGCTGGCCGGCAAGATCGACATCGATTTCGATACGGCGCGCCGGCTGTTCACGCTGGTCTGCGTGCTGCACTGGCGGGGCTAGCCCTGGCTGCCCTGCCCCGCTCGATCCTGTTCCTGTGCGGCATGAACGCCGTGCGCTCGCCAATGGCCGAACAGCTGGCGCGGCGGGCGCTGCCGGCCACTGTCTTCGTCGCTTCGGCCGGCGTTCGCGCCGGCGAGCGCGATCCGTTCGTCGATGCGGTGCTGGCCGAGGAAGGGCTGTCGCTGGGCGAGCGTCACCCAAGGACGATGCACGATCTCGAGGACGACTATTTCGACCTCATCGTCACGCTGGCGCCGGAAGCACACCATGCGGCGCTCGAACTCACCCGCTCGCTCGCGGTCGAGGTCGAATACTGGCCGACGCCGGACCCGACCGACGCCGCCGGCACGCGCGAACAGATCATGGCCAGCTATCGTGACGTACGCGATCGGCTGAAAGCGCGCATAGGTCGGCGTTTTTTGCTTCCAGAAGCAAAAACCGAGACGGATTAAGCGTGTTCACAAGCGGGCGTTTATCATATAGGTTCCGCCGAAATTCCGGCCAGGGCGCTGGAACTACCATCCAAGCAAAGGTATCGAATGCCGAAGGAAGAAGTCCTCGAGTTTCCGGGTGTCGTGACGGAATTGTTGCCCAACGCGATGTTCAGGGTGAAACTCGAAAACGAACACGAGATCATCGCCCATACAGCCGGCCGCATGCGCAAGAACCGCATCCGCGTGCTGACCGGCGACAAGGTTCTGGTCGAGATGACGCCATACGACCTGACCAAGGGCCGCATCACCTATCGTTTCAAGTAAGCAAAGCCCGACTGGTCCGCGATGAGCATTTTGCAGAAGCTGGTGCTTGCCTCGGGTTCGCCGCGCCGGATCGAGCTCTTGCAGCAGGCCGGCATCGAGCCGGACCGCGTGCTGCCGGCCAATGTCGATGAGACGCCACTGCGCGCCGAGCATCCGCGCTCTCTGGCCAAGCGGCTGTCGAAGGAAAAGGCCGAGAAGGCGTTCGCCTCGCTGACGGCCGAGGCCGACTATGCGCCTGGCTTCGTGCTGGCCGCCGATACGGTGGTCGCCGTCGGGCGGCGCATCCTGCCCAAGGCTGAAACCCTCGACGACGCCGCCAATTGCCTCGGGCTGCTGTCAGGCCGTTCGCACCGGGTCTATTCCGGCATCTGCCTGATCACGCCGGGCGGCAAACTGCGCCAGCGACTGGTCGAGACGCGTGTGCGCTTCAAGCGGCTGCCGCGCGAGGAAATCGACGCCTACGTGGCATCGGGTGAATGGCGCGGCAAGGCGGGCGGCTATGCCGTCCAGGGTCTCGCCGGTGCCTTCGTCGTCAAGCTGGTCGGTTCCTACACCAACATCGTCGGCCTGCCACTCTATGAGACGGTAGCGCTGCTTTCCGGCGAGGGCTTCAAGGTGCATCGCGGCTGGCAGGTGGGAGCCCGGCCGTGAGCCTGGACGACAAGGTCACGCCGCTGCGGCCGAAGCGCCCCTGCCCCGAATGCGGCAAGCCCTCGGCGCGCGAGACGTATCCGTTCTGTTCGACGCGCTGCAAGGACATCGACCTCAACCGCTGGCTGAAGGGCGCCTATGTCATCTCCGCCCGCGACGACGAGGAAGAAACGGACGCCGACGAGCCGAAGTGAGGCTGGGGCGATCAGGCGGCCTCGTTCTTGCGCCCCACACGTGCCCAGGTCGGCAGCCAGTCGCCGTGAGCGGCGAGGAGATCGTCGACCAGTGACCAGATCTGGTCGAGATCGAGTTCGGCTGATGTGTGCGGATCCATCATCGCCGCATGGTAGATGTGCTCGCGGTTCTCGCTCATCAGCGCCCGCACCGTCAGCTCCTGCACGTTGATGTTGGTGCGGATCAGCGCCGTCAATTGTGGCGGCAGGTCGCCGATGTAAGTCGGCTGGATGCCGGAGGCGTCGACCAGGCACGGCACTTCGGCAGCGCAATCCCGGGGCAGCGAGGTGATGCAGCCATTGTTGCGGACATTGCCGTAGATCACCGAGGGTTCGCCCGTCCACACCGAGTTCATGATCGAGGAGGCATACTCCTTCGACTCCTCGACCTCGATCCGCTGGGCCGAGCGGTAGGCCTGCGCCTGATCTTTCCAGCGCTCGATCTGCTCGATGCAGCGTTTGGGATATTCGTCGAGCGGAATGCCGTATTTCTCGATCAAATCGGGGCGGCCTTCCTTGATGAAATAGGGTGTGTATTCGGCGAAATGCTCCGAGCTTTCGGTGACGAAATAGCCCAGCCGCGTCAGCATCTCGTAGCGCACCTTGTTGGGGCAGCGCGGATTCCAGCCGGGCTTGGGCGCGCGGCCTTCGCGATAGGCGCGCACGAGATCAGGATAGAGGTCGCGGTAGGAACCGTCCGGCTGGCGATGCTCGAATTTCAGGTAAAAGGCCATGTGGTTGATGCCGGCCGAGCGATAGCGGATCTCTTCGTAGGGAAGGTCGAGATCGTGCGCCAGCTCCATTGCCGTACCCTGCACCGAATGACAGAGCCCGACCTGCCTGATCTCAGGATATTTCTCTGATATCGCCCAGGTGTTGATCGCCATCGGGTTGACGTATTGCAGCATGATTGCCTGCGGGCAGACGGCGAGCATGTCCTCGCAGATCTTCCACAGATGCGGCACGGTCCTCAGACCGCGCATGATGCCGCCGACGCCAAGCGTGTCGGCGATCGTCTGGCGCAGGCCGTATTTCTTCGGCACTTCGAAGTCGGTGACCGTGCAGGGCTCGTACCCGCCGATCTGGAAGGCGACGACGACGAAGTCGGCGCCCGCCAGCGCCTTGCGCTGGTCGGAATGGGTCTCGGCCTTCGCCTTGACGCCGAGCGTCGCGATCAGCTTGTTGACGACGATGGCGCTCTCTTCGAGCCGCTGCGGATTGATGTCCATCAGCGCGATCGTCGCGCCCGAAAGCGACGGCCGCTGCAGCACGTCGCCGACAATGTTCTTCATGAACACCGTCGAGCCGGCGCCGATGAATGTGATCTTGGGATTTCTTGCCACGCTAACCTCCGGCATATGTTCAAGCCACATCGAAAGCGGCCCTGACGAGCCGTTCGGTGTAGGCGGTCTTTGGATTGGTGAGGACCTCGTCGACGGGGCCCTGTTCGACGATCTTGCCGTGCTGCATGACGATGACGCGGTGGCACAGCGCGCGCACCACCTTGAGGTCGTGCGAGATGAACAGGTAGCTCAAGCCACGCTCGTCCTGCAGCTTGCGCAGGAGGTCAATGATCTGCGCCTGGACGGAGAGGTCCAGCGCCGATGTCGGCTCGTCGAGCAGGATGAATTCGGGCTCGAGCGCGATGGCGCGGGCGATCGCGACGCGCTGGCGCTGACCGCCCGAGAATTCGTGCGGGAAACGCGACAGGATATCGCCCGGCATGCCGGCACTGACCAGCGCCTCCCGCACCCGGTCGACCCGCTCGGCCCGCGTCGCGCCTATGCTGTTGACGACCAGCCCTTCCTCGATGATCTGGCCAATCGTCATGCGCGGATTGAGCGAAGAGAAAGGATCCTGGAAAACGATCTGCATGCGCGCGCGCAGCGGCCGCATCTCGTTGCGTGACAGGCCCTGGATCGGTTGGCCGTCGAAACGGATTTCGCCGCGCTTGGTGTCGATCAATCTCAGCAGCGCCTGGCCGAATGTGGTCTTGCCGGAACCGGATTCGCCGACCAGCCCCAGCGTCTCATGGCGGCAAAGCTTGAGGCCGAGATCGCCGACGGCGACCAGCTCGCGCCAGTCCGGCCTCAGGAAACTGCCGTGACGCAGCATGAAGCAGACGCGCACATCATTCGCTTCGAGGATGGCGCCGCTGCCCTCGGGAAGCGGTTGCGGACGCCCGCGCGGCTCCGCCGCGAGCAGCCGCTGCGTGTAGGGATGCTGTGGGTCCGCAAACAGCCGTTCGGTGACGTTGTGCTCGCACATCGCGCCATGCTGCATGACGTAGACATAGTCGGAGAATTTGCGCACCACGGTAAGATCGTGGGTGATCAGGATCACCGCCATCCGCAGTTCTTTTTGCAGATTGCGGATCAGGTTCAGGATTTGCGCCTGGACGGTGACGTCGAGCGCGGTGGTCGGCTCATCGGCAATCAACACGTCAGGATCGTTGGCCAGCGCCATGGCGATCATTACGCGCTGCCGCTGACCGCCCGAAAGCTGGTGCGGATACTGTTTGAGCCGCGCCTCCGGCTCGGGGATCTGGACGTGCCGCAAGAGTTCGAGCGCCCGTGCCCAGGCCTGCCTGCGGCTCACCTTACGGTGCACCCGGATCGCCTCGACGATCTGGCTGCCGACCGTATAGATCGGGTTGAGCGAGCTCATCGGCTCCTGGAAGATCATCGAGATGCGGTTGCCGCGCAGCTTACGCCGCTCGCTCTCGGGGAATTTCAGGATGTCCTGGCCGTCGTAACAGATGCTCGATTTCGGCGACACGGTGGCCCGGCGCGACAGCAGCCCCATGACGGCGCGCGCCGTCACCGACTTGCCGGAACCGGATTCGCCGACGATGGCGATCGTCTCGCCGCGATAGAGCTGGAACGAGATGTCCTTGACCGCTTCGACAACGCCGTGCTCGACCTTGAAGGCGACCTCGATGTTGCGGGCGTCGATGATGGGCTGGTCCTGGCGCCCGTCATGGTCATGACGGACGGTAGGGGCGAAGGATTCGGCGAGTGCGACGGTCATCCCAGCCACCTCAATACGGATCGACGGCATCGCGCAGGCCGTCGCCCAGCGCGTTGAAGGCAAAAACGGTGGCGAGCACGAAACCGACCGGCGACAGGATCCAGGGATAGGTGCCGATCACGGAATAGGTCGCGGTGTCCTGCAGCATCAGGCCCCACGAGATCAGCGGAGGCTTGACCGCAAAGCCGAGGAACCCGAGGAAGCATTCGAGCAGCACCACCGTCGGGATCGCCAAGGTGACGGCGACAATCACGTGGCTCATCACATTGGGCAAGATGTGCTGCAGGATGATGCGCCGGTCGGTGGCGCCGACCGCCATTGCGGCGCGCACATACTCGATGCGCGCCAGCGCCAACGTCTTGCCGCGCACCTCGCGCGACATCTGCGCCCAGCCCAGCGCCGACATGACGACGATGACAAAGCCGAGGAAGACATTGGTCGGCGCGGTGACGGGGATCAGCGTCGTCAGCGCAAGATAGAGCGGCAGCTGCGGGAAGGCGAGCACCAGTTCGACGAAGCGCTGCATCCAGATATCGAACCGACCGCCGAAATAGCCGGAAACCATGCCGACGGTGGTGCCTATGACGGTGATGATGAAGACGACCGTCAGCGCGATCATCAGCGAGACGCGCGAGCCATGAATGGCGCGCGACAGGATATCGCGGCCGAACTTGTCGGTACCGAGGAAATGCACAGGCTGGCCGTCCATCGAGGCGAAGAAATGCCGGTCCGCCGGGACCAGCCCGAAGAGCTTGTAGGGCGCGCCTTCGACAAAGAAGCCAAGCAGCCTCGGATGGTCGTAGTCGGGGCCGACGACGGGCTGGAAGGTGACCGGATCGAGGTCGGCCGAATCGGCCAGCGCATAGACCCGTGGCCGCGCGACGAAATTGCCGTCCTTGTCGTGGAAGGAGGGCAGTTGCGGCGGAGCGAAGCCGACATCGGTAGCCTTCGGGTCCATCGGCGCCAGGAATTCGGCGAACACGGCCATCACCAGCAACAGAACGACGAGCCCAAGCCCGGCCATGCCGGTCCAGGAGCGCTTCAACCGACGCCAGACGAGCGCGAGATAGCTCTCATTGCCGCGCGCCGGTTTGGCGACGATGGGTCCTTCCGCCGGCAGCGGTGGAGGTGATGGATCGCGGGCCAGCATCTAGCTCTCTCCGTATTGGCGGATGCGCGGGTCGAGCAGGACGAGCAGCATGTCGGCGATGATGTTGCCGACGATCAGTGTCGCCGACAGCACCATCATGAAGGTGGCAGTGACATAGACATCGCCGACCGCCATCGAACCGACGATCGCGGGGCCGACGGTCGGGAGCGCGAAGATGATCGCCGTCTCGATCTCGCCGGTGAGCATGTAGGGCAACACCACACCCTGATACATGACGAGTGGATGCAGCGCATTGGGCACGGCGTGCCGCATGACGACGGCGCTACCGGTCAGGCCCTTGGCTCTCGCCGTCTCGACATATTGCGCGTTAAGCGTATCCAGCAGATTGCCGCGCATGACGCGCATATTGTAGGCGAGGCCGCCGAAAGTGGCGATCGCCACCACCGGCCAGACATGCTTGACCAGGTCGACGAACTTCGCCCAAGACCATGGCGCGCCGCCATATTGCGGCGAGAAGAATGAGCCGATCTCCGACAGGTTGAACTGGAAGACGAGGAGATAGACGATGATCAGCGCCATCAGGAAGCGCGGCACGGTCATGCCGAGGAAGGCGATGGCCGAGAGCGTCGAGTCGATCCACGTGTATTGCCTTGTCGCCGCCCATATGCCGAACGTGATGCCCAGCACCGAGGCGAGCAGATGGCAGACCAGCGCCAGGAGCAGCGTTCTCGGCAGGCGCTCGCCGACGACATCGGCCACCGGCTTGTTGTAGTAGAGGCTGTAGCCGAAATCGCCGCGAGTAATGATTCCGCCGATCCAGTTGAGATACTGGACGGGCAGCGGCTTATCGAGGCCGTGTTCGACGCGGTAGGCCTGGGCCTGCGCATCGGCCTCGGCGAAGGACGCGCCGCCCTGGTTGATCAGCTGCGAACGGATGTAGTCGGCATAGTCACCAGGTGGCGCCTGGATGATGGCGAAGGTGACGAGGCTCAAGATTGCGAGGACCGGTATTGCCGACGCTATGCGCATAAGCAGGAATCGCAGCATGGACGGTCGGCTTCCTCATTTCGCCGGACGCTCCCATTGAGGGTCGTTCGGAGGTTGGTTTGCCCCGGCCGCGCCAGCGGCGCGGCCGGGTCTCTCTTGGTCAGGGGAGGTAAACTTACATCGGACCCTTGTCTCCGGGCTTGCCCGGGAGCTCCTGCGGGAACAATTCGTATTTCGCCTGCTTGTCGGCCGCGACGAAGACGCGTTCTCGGACGATCGAATCCTCGGCCCAGTTGAACATGAAGATCGGCGTGCCCTGCGGAATGTTCGAGAAGCGCTTGTTGACGATCAGCGCGCCGGGATATTCCGTCAGGCCGATATTGTAGACGTGTTCGGTCGAGATCTTCTGGAACTCTTTCATCAGGCTTGCGCGCTTGTCGTTGTCCTCTGACGCGACGAACTTGTTGACGATGTCGACGAGGTCTTTTTCGAAAGGCATCAGGTCGACCTCGCCGCTTTCCGGCGCACGGTGATTCCAGCTGGTTTTCGGGCCGACAGGCGCAAGCTGTTCTGTGTTCTGCACAACCGAGGTCAGTTCCTGGTCGTTGCGCCGGACCAACCAGTCGAAACGGCCGGAATACTGCGAGGCGTCGCGCTGGGTACCGTTGAGGCCGTTCAGCACGACCCTCAAGCCCAGCTTTTCCATTTGCGCGACGACACCTTCGGCAAGGCTTTTGTCGGTGCCGTAGTCGTTGTTGACCAGCATCACGATCTCGACGTTCTTACCGCCGGCAGTGCCCGCCGGGAAGTTCACGAAACCGTCGCCGTCGGTATCCTTGAGGCCGGCCTTGGCGAGCTCGGCCTTGGCGCCCGCGAGGTCGAATGGATAGTAGACGGTAGACTTGCGGTCATAGAAGCTTGTGCCCGAGGAGAAGCCGCCGGGATAGATGGCGGTGAACGGCCCCTTGACCAGGGAGTCGCCCAGCGCCTTGCGGTCGAGTGCCATGGTGACAGCCTTGCGGAAGTCCTCATTGCGGTTCAGCTCACGGACTGCCTGGCTTCGCTCGTCCGGGTTGCCCCAGCCATTGGCGGAATAGTTCACGCGAAGATTGTAGCCGATGAGGCGAGGACCAAAGGCGAGCCGTGCCGGCGCGTTGGCTTCAGCGGCGCGCTTCAGCGAGGCGACAAAGTTTTCCGGCTGCTCCAGATTGGAGAAGTCGCCCGAGCCGGCGACCGCCTGGACGTCTCGGTCGGCCCAGGTCGACAGCTTGTACTGCAGTTCGTTGAGATAGGGCAGCTGGTTGCCCTTTTCGTCGACCTTCCAGTAGTAGGGGTTGCGGCGCATGACGATGATGTCGTCGGGCCGGTATTCGACCGGCACCCAGGCGCCCATCACCGGCATGTTCATATATTCCGGCGGAAAGGCGTTCTTGAACTGGTCGTAGGTGTTCTTCGAATATTTCGGATGCTGCGGCTTCAGAATGTGCGCGGGGCCGGGGCAGAAGGTACCATAGGCCATGGCGTAGAGGTACTGTTTCGGGAAGGCGTCCTTGAACGTCCACTCGACAGTGTAGTCGTCGATCTTCTTCAACGTCGTGCCGACACCGAAGGTTTCCGGCGTCGCGCCATTGAGCGGCGAGACGTTCGGGTCGACCACCTCGTCATCCCAATAGAACATGACGTCGTCGGCGTTGAAGGCCACGCCATCAGACCATTTGGCGCCCTCGATCAGATGCATGGTCAGCTTGTGGCCGTCCTTCGACCAGTCCCAGCTTTTGGCAAGGTTCGGCAGCGGCTCGGTGTCCTTGGCTTCGACCTGGAACAGTGGCGCCGTGCGCGTCAGGCATTCGGAAAGGCCAATATCGATGCCGCCCCAGCCTTGCGTCTGGCCGGCACCATAGTTCCAGCCTTCCGGCCGGCCGCCGATGACATGGCGCATCGTATCGCCATAGACGCCGACGCCGTCAGGCATGTTGGCCGTCTTGAAGACCAGCGGCTCCTTCGGCAGCCTATCCTTCACCGGCGGCAGCTTGCCGGTCTTGACGTATTTTTCGGTGACCCAGTCGGGCTCGTGATATTGCGGCAGCGCCTTGAACTCCAGAATGGAGTCGCGCGCCACATATTTGATCTTGCCCTCGGCGGGGAACGGTGTCGGCGCCGGCGGAACCGTCGGCTCGGAAGCGTATGCATTGAGTGCCGAGACCGAGACGCTCAGCGCCAGTCCGGCAGCAAGACCGATATTGCGTAAATTCCTCACTGTCTCTCTCCCTCTTGTTTGTTCCGGAGCTTTTGTACCTGCTCCGCTTCTCCTCGAATCCAAACGGCTTCGTGGCAGTGGATCCACCTCCCGTAGATCCACCATCACCGCATGAAAATTCAGCCGGCCTGTTTCACCGCGGCTTTTTCGGCGCGCAATTCCTCGATCGAGCGCACACTGCGCCGCGCCGCGCCCGCCCATTCGCGGGTCTTGACCCCGGATGTCGACAGCCGCGCCCGGGCGGCCGGAACCGCATGGGCATATTGCGGCAGCCAGGCTGCCTGGGCGACGACCATTTCGTCGACCATCTGCCAGACCTCCTCCGGGGTTGAAACCGCGCCGACCAGCGGGTCATGCAACACGGCGAGCTTGAGCAGATCGATGTCGCCGGCGATAGCGGCATGGACCGACATGCGCTGGACGTTGATCGAGGCGATGCAGGTGGCCGCACAGGCTTCCGGCAAGGTGATGCCGGCGGACATGTTGATGCCGAAGCGGTCGACGAAACCGGGCGACTCGATGATGGCGTCCTGCGGCAAATTGGTGATCACGCCATTGTTCTTGACGTTGAAGTGGCCGCGATAAACGCGATTGGTCTCCAGCGCCTCCAGGATGTGGCTGGCATGCTCGTTGGAGCGCTTCTTGGAATCGATCGGCTGTGACGCCGCTTCGAGGAACTGCGGGTATTCCGTTTCGAACCAGTTGCGGGTTTCGGTCGAGTGGCGGAGATAGCCGCCCGTCTCGCCATGGATCCAGTCGGACATGTCGATCCAGCGCGTGATCTCGTCGGGTCGTTTGCGGTACCAAGGCAGATATTCGGAAAGATGGCCGTTGCTTTCGGTCGAATAGACACCGAAGCGCTTCAAGACATCGATGCGCAGCTTCTCCTGCCTGGAATAGACCGGGTGCGCCTCGAAGGCGGCGACCAGTTCGTCTTTGCCGATCTCGCGGCCGTTCAGGCGCAAATCGATGAACCAGGTCTGGTGGTTGATGCCGGAACAGACATAGTCGAGCTCCTGCCTGGACTTCGCGCCCAGCACCTCGGCGATCTGCTCGGCGCCGTGCTGAACACCGTGGCAGAGCCCGACGGTGTCGACCTTACCGTACTCGATCGCAGCCCAGGTGTTCATCGCCATCGGGTTGGCGTAATTCAGGAATTTGGCGTTCGTCTCGGCGACCTCGCGTATGTCCTTGCAGAAATCCAGGATCACCGGAATGTTGCGCTGGCCATAGAGAATGCCGCCGGCGCAGATCGTGTCGCCGACGCATTGATCGATGCCGTATTTCAGGGGAATCCTGATATCGTCGGCATAGGCTTCGAGGCCCCCGACCCGCACGCAGCTGATGACGTAGCGCGCGCCTTCGAGCGCCTTGCGGCGGTCGGTGGTGGCCGTCACCTTGGTCGGCAATTTGTTTGCCTCGACAATCCGGTCGAGGATCGCCTTGATCATCTCAAGATTGTGCGCACTGACGTCGGTCAGCGCGAATTCGATGTCCTTGAATTCGGACACGCATAGGATGTCGGTGAACAGCTTCTTGGTGAATCCAACGCTGCCGGCACCAATGATAGCGATTTTGAAACTCATCAGCCGGACCTCATTTCGTTCGAATGGCAGGCAAAGAACGACAAGGAAGGTTTCGCCACATGCGGTGGCATGCGCACAGGACAAGCCGGAATCCAGCCTGCCAACCTCCCTGTCCGCTCCTCGACTGCGGATCTCTCTCGCTTTTCGAGGGGGAGTATGCGCTTATTCGCGAGCGCGACCAGAGAAGGATTATGCTTTCAAGGGTAATTTTGTGCTGCAGGATCTGATAGCCAACGGACAGTCGATGCGGACGATCTCGCTGCCGCGCGGTCGCCAGCGCCTGCACGCCATGCCGACGAGCACGGGCTATGAAGTGCGCGAGGACGAAATCTACGACTGGGATGGGCGCAGGCGCGGCCAGACACCGTTCACCGTGCTCCAGCACACGATCAGCGGGACCGGCCGGCTGCGCTATGAGAACCGTAATTATCGCCTGCAAAAGAGCGACACATTGCTGGTGCTGGTGCCGCACAACCACCGTTACTGGCTGGCCAAGGATGAGCGTTGGGAATATTTCTGGATTTCGATGAACGGCGAGGAGGCGCTGCGCATCCACAAATCCATACTCGGTACCTCGGGTCCGGTGTTTCGGCTGCAGCCAGCGACGGTGGACCATCTCGCCGATTGCAGCCTGCGTCTCATCAAGGGAGCCGCTTCGCCGGGTGCCGCTTCCGCCGTCGCCTACGAAGCCGCGATGGCGCTCTATGACGATGTCTTCGGCTCACATGCCTTTGCCGAAAAGCAGAGTGCCATGCAGCCGGTCATCGATCACATCAGCGCCAATCTCGACAGGCCGCTACCGGTGGCGGACCTGGTCCAGATCAGTGGCCTCAGCCGGGCCCATTTCTCGCGCTGTTTCGCCGAGAGCGAAGGCCTGCCGCCCGCCGAGTTCGTGCTGCAGCAGCGCCTGCAACGCGCGGCGAAGCTGCTGACCAAGGTGGACTTCCTGCCGGTGAAGGAAGTCGCCATCCTGTGCGGTTTCGAGGACGCGAATTATTTTTCGAAGGTCTTCCGCCGCTGCTACGGCATCACGCCCAGCCAATTCCGCACCACCGGCATGTATGCCAGCATGAGAACCCCGGCCAGACACGGCGCCAGGCTCTCGGACGAGACCTGACACCGCCTGGGGTTCTCAACATGCATCAGGCGGCGTGCCGGCTGCCGCCATCCAGCCATTCGAGATCGGCCGGCGAAAGCGTGACGTCGAGTGCGCGCAGGCTGTCGTCCAACTCGCCCAGCGTGCGGGGCCCGATCAGCGGAATGGATGGGAAGGGCTGATTGAGCACATAGGCCAGTGCAATATGGATCGGGCTCTTGCCCAGCCGCGCGGCAAGTTCGATCGCTCGGTCGCGGCGGCCGAAATTCCGTTCCGAGTACCAGACGCGCACCAGTTCCTCATTGTCGTGCCTGTCGCGCCCGGCGCGATCGGTGAAGAAGCCGCGCCCCTGGCTCGACCAAGCGAAATTCGGCATCTGGCGGGACCTCAGCCAGGCCTTCCATGCGTCGCTGGACGAGGTCACGCAGCCGGCCCAGATCGGCTCCAGCATTTCGGCCAGCGAAAAATTGTTGGAAAGCGCGCCAGGCTTCTGTTTGCCGGTCCGCTCGGCATAGGCAATAGCCTCGTCCATGCGTTCCATCGTCCAGTTCGAGCCGCCGAACGGGCCGCGGATGCGGCCTGCTTTCACCTCGCGATCCATCGCATCGATGAATTCGCCGACCGGCACATCGGGATTGTCGCGATGCATGAAATAGACATCGACATGGTCGGTTTGCAGTCGATCCAGTGACTGTTCAAGCTGCTTGCCGATCACATCGGGATAACAGAGCGGCGAATGCGCGCCCTTGGCGATAACCACCGATTGCTCGCGTACACCACGGCTTCTCAGCCACTCGCCAAGCAGCGCCTCGGTGTAACCGCCGCCGTAGACATAGCCGGTGTCGAAGAGATTGCCGCCGGCCTCAAAAAAGGCATCGAGCAGGATCGACCCGGAAGAAAAGGTGCGGAAATCCTCGAAGCCGAGCGCCACCACGGACGCCGGCTTCGACAGGCCCGGAATGGTGCGCTTGGCGATCGCCGTTCCGCCGGAGCGCAAAGCCCGGCCGGAGATGGTTTCGGTTCGCTGCGGGGCCTTCTCGATCCCGTATTCCAGGCCCGCCGCCGCCCGCCATCTGTCGAGGACGCGCAAGGTGCCGAGACTGTCGGCCCAGTCCATGCCCGGCCAGGCGAATTCCTGGCGCCCGGCGAGGATGGCTTCGCCGGCGGCGTCGACCTCGAAGGAATAGACATGGCGCTTTTCGTCGACGCTGATGGTCTCGCGCGCGCCGTCGGATCCGATCACGTCGATCTGGCCCAGGCCGACGTCGCGGTTGCCGCCGGCGAACCAGAAGTCCGGCACCTCGATGCGACCCCTGGTGCCGAAGATTCTGAGCACATTGTCCTGGTTGAGCGAGATGCTGCAGGAAACTTCGGCGATGATGCCGCCCGGGAAATGCAGCACCGCCGATGCCCATTCGTCGACACCGGACTGGCCAAGGTGGGCCGTACCAACCACCTTGTCCGGCTCGGCGAAGGGGAGGCCCGCCGCCGCCCCGGCAATCAGCCGCGCCATCGAAACCGGATAGCCGCCGACATCCAGAATGCCGCCGCCGGCAAGATCGTTGGCATAGAGCCTATGCTCCGGCATGAAGGCCGGCATGGCAAAGCCGAAACTCGACTTGATCATCCTGATATCGCCGATGACGCCCGATCTGATCAGTTCCACCAGCTTCAGCGTCTGCGGGTGCAGCCGGTACATGAAGGCTTCGCCGAGAAAGGTGCCGGCCTTGCGCGCCGCATGGATCATGGCGTCGGCCTCGAATGCGGTCAGCGCCAGCGGCTTTTCGCAAAGCACGTGTTTGCCGGCTTCCGCCGCCCTGATCGCCCATTGCGCATGGCCGGGATGCGGTATCGAAATGTAGATGGCGTCGATGTCGGGATCGGCGAGCAGCGTATCGTAACCGTGAAGGATGCGGGCGCCGGGAAAACTCTCGGCGAGGCCTGGCTTGGCGGGGTTGCGCGCGCCGATGGCAACCAGCTTGCCGGTGCGCGAAGCGGCCGCGCCGCCGGCAAAGGCCTGGGCGATGCTGCCCGGGCCGAGAATGCCCCAGCGAATGGGCGTGGTTGAAGTCATTGTCATTCTCCTTGAAGGCTGGAAAGGGCGGCCGGTCAGCGCAGCCGCAGCCCTTTTTCGTCGAACAGGTAGGATTTGCGGATGGAAACGGTGACCTCGGACGTATCGGGAACCTTTGCCGCGTCGCGCTGGATCACCACGTCTTCACCGTTCGTCGTTCTGGCATAGAGAAAACTTGTGCCGCCCAGGTGCTCGACCACGTCGATGCGTACCATAAGGTCGGTGTCGCCCTCCCCGGCGCTGCCGAAATGTTCTGGACGCACGCCTACCATGACCTTGCTTCCTGCTTCGGGTGCAGTGCCCGTCAGCGGTTGCGTGATGTGTGTCTTCTCCTGACCCGCCAGCTCGACCACGACACCATGTGCATCGCGCCCGACAATGCGGCCGTTGATGAAGTTCATCTTCGGCGAGCCGACAAAGCCCGCCACAAACTGATTGTCGGGATTGTCATAAAGATCGAGCGGGCGGCCGATCTGCTCGATATGGCCAGCGCGCATCACGACGATCCTGTCGGCGAGTGTCATCGCCTCGGTCTGGTCGTGCGTGACATAGATCATGGTGGTGCCGAGTTCCTTGTGCAGCCGCGATATCTCGACCCGCATCTGGACGCGCAATTCGGCGTCGAGATTGGAAAGCGGCTCGTCGAACAGGAACACATGCGGTTCGCGCACGATGGCACGGCCGATGGCAACGCGCTGGCGCTGGCCGCCCGACAATTGCTTGGGACGTCGCTTCATCAGCTCGTTTATGCGCAGGATTTCGGCGGCTCGCTTGACGCGCCGGTCGGTGTCGGCCTTCGGATTGCCGGTCATCCTGAGCCCGAAACTCAGATTCTGTTCGACACTCATGTGCGGATAGAGCGCGTAGGACTGGAAGACCATGGCGATGCCGCGGTCGGCCGGCTCGACATCATTGACGAGCTTGCCGCCGATGGCGATCTCGCCGCCGCTGATGTCCTCGAGCCCGGCGATCATCCTGAGCAGCGTCGATTTTCCACAGCCGGAGGGGCCGACGAAGACGACGAACTCGCCGTCCTTGACGTCGATGTTGGCGCCATGGACAACCTCGAAGACGCCGAAGCGCTTGATGACATTGTTGAGCGTGACTGTCGCCATGCTGTCCCTTACTTGATCGCGCCGGCGGCGATGCCGGCGATGAAATGGCGCTGCAGCAGCACGAAGACGACAAGCATCGGCACCGTCAGCATCACCGCGCCCGCCATGATGCCGCCCCACGACACCTTGGTCAGGCCGATCAGCGTGCCGAGCGCCACCGGCGCCGTCATCGAACCGGGCTGGCTGTTGATCAGGAGCGGCCACAAATAGTTGTTCCAGGAAGCGAGGAACAGGATGATGGCGAGCGCCGCCAGCATCGGCCGCGCCAGCGGCAGCGCGACGAACAGGAAGATGCGCCATTCCTTCACCCCCTCGACGCGCGCCGCATCGAAAAGATCGTCCGGCATCATCGAGAAGCTCTGCCGCATGAACAGCACGCCGAGCGAATTGAACAGCGGCGGCACGATCAGCGCCACCCAGGTGTTGGCGAGCTTGAAATCGCGCGCCACCATGATGAATTGCGGGATCAGAACCACCGCATAGGGCAGCGTGATGGTGCCGAGGATGATGGCGACGACCACGCCCTTGCCGACGAACCTGTAGCGGGCCAGCGCCCAGCCGGCCATCGACGTCAGCAGCACCGACAGGAACGTGTAGGTCACCGCCACGGAGACCGAAATTCCGATAGCGCCGACGAAGTCGGTGTCACGCTGCAGATTGTTGAAATTGTCCATGAAATTGCCATGCGGCAAAAGCTCGATGCCGGGGCTGAAGATGCCGTTGTCCGGCATGGTCGAGAATACCACCATCATCCACAGTGGAAACAGCCAGATCAGCGCCAGCGGCGTCAGGAACAGATGCAGCGCGATGCTGCGTCCCAGCCTTGCCGAGGAGAGTGAACTCATTTCGGTTCCCTCGTCAGCCACAGTTGCACCAGCGTGATCGCGATCGCCAGCCCGGCCATGGTGTAGGCAACGGCCGACGCGTAGCCGAAATTGAGCGACCGAAATCCCTGGCGGTAGAGCAACAGGCCAAGCGTCTCGGTGCCGCCGCCGGGCCCGCCGCGCTCTGTGATCAGGAAGGGCTCGGTGAACAGCTGCATGGTGCCAATGATCGACAGCACAAGGCAGAACACGATGACCGGCTTCAGGAGCGGCAGTGTGATGAAGAAGAACTGCTTGAGCTTGCTGACCCGGTCAAGCGTCGCCGCCTCGTAGACATCTTCGGGGATGGACTGCATGCCGGCGAGCAGGATGATGGCGTTGTAGCCGGCCCAGCGCCAGGTGACCGCGATCATGATCAGCGCCATCGCCGGCGTGACGTTGGAAAACCAGTCGACGCTGGGCAGGCCGACGCTGTTCAAGAGCTTGTTGATGATGCCGAAATTGAGGTTGAACATCAGCCGGAAGACCGCCGAGTAGGCAACTTCGCCGACCACGACCGGGGCGAAGAAAGCAAAGCGATACAGGCCGCGCGCCTTGAGCAGCGGCGAGTTCAACAGCACCGCCATCACCAGCGCCAGCGTGATCATCACCGGCACCTGGATGACGAGTATGAGCAGCGTGTTCTTCAGTGCGTTGAAGAAGGCGGGGTCGCCGATCAACCGGCCCCAGTTGAAGGTGGGCGCGAACCGCCATGGCACGGTACGTGTCGCCTGGAAGGAGATCATGAAGGAATCGATGATCGGCCACACCCAGAAGATTGCAAAGATCAGCAGATACGGCGCGAGGAAGCGATACGCCGTGGCATTCTGATAGCGCATTGTAGCCTCCTTTCCGCGTTCAAGGGGGTGGCGTGCCCGTGCCGAGACACGTGGCGCGTTCGGCCCCGGACAGCATCAATGCCGCCCGGGACCGTCTCGGTCCAGATCAAGATTTGACGGGCAATCCGGTCGCCGCGGCGATCTGGCTTGCGGCATCGTCGAGTGCTGCCTTGGCGTCGGGGTAGCCGCCGGCCAGATATTTCGTCTGCACGGCGCGAACGATGATTTCGGCGTCGCTCTGGAATTGCGTGCCGCGGCTCGGAACAACCTTGGGCAAGGTGCCGAGGATGTCCTTCCACACTGCCTGGCCGCCCCAGTAGGGCAGGCCTTGCGCGACATAGGGGTCATCGAGCGCCGACACCAGCGAGGGCACAAGGCCGAAGTCCTTCAGCATGGTGATCTGGCCTTCATTGGTTCCGAGCGTGTATTTCAGATAGGCGTAGGCGGCCTCCTTGTTCTTGGACGCCGAGGTGATGGCCAGCGAGGAGCCGCCGAGATTGGCAGCGCGCGGGCCGTCGGCGGTGAGGCTTGGCATCAGGTAGACGCCCCATTTGCCGTTTTCACCAGCCGATTCGGTGCGAATGGTACCTTCATACCAGCCGCCATAGACCTGGGTGGCGACGGTGCCGGCGGTGTTGTTGGTGATCTTGGTGCCCCAGTCGGCGGAAGAGACGATACCGGCGTCCTTCATCTCCTTGACCTTGGTCATGGCATCGACGCATTTGGGCTGGTTGATCGTGATCGACTGGCCGTCCTCGGCGAAATAGGCGCAGCCCTGTTCGTTGGAAATCATGCGGAAGAATTCGCTGTCGCCGTTGAAATCCGCATTGGTCATCGAGACGCCCGGGTTGGCGGCCTGGATCTTCTTGCCGGCGGCGATGAAATCGTCCCAGGTCTTGATCGATGCCGGATCGACGCCGGCCTTTTCGTAGAAGTCGCGGCGGTAAAAGGCCGCCACAGGACCCGAATCCCACGGCATTGCATAGGCCTTGTCGCCGACTTCGAGTTCGGTGCGCTTGAAGTCGGGGAATTTCTTCTGGTCCTCGGCGGTATAGCCCAGCGTATGCAGGTCGACGAAGCAGTCGGGGAACTGGCTCCAGTAATTCTCGGCCTCGCCGTTCTCGATGGTGACGATATCGGGCAGGCCGGCGCCTCCGGCGGCGCAGCCGGCGATCGACTTGTCGTAGGTCGGCTGGTTGCCGAGATCCTGGACCGTCACCTTGACGTCGGGAAATTGCTTGTTGAAGCCGGCAACGGTCGCCTTCAGCGATGAAGCCGCGACATTCCAGCTCCAGATCGTGATTTCGCCGGATTGCGCAAAGGCCGGGGCAGAGCCCAGGGCGAGCGCGAGCGCGGCGCAGGTCATTGTGATGCGCATTGAAATCCTCCCATTCCATTTGCTCTCTCACTGTGAGCGTGGCTAGACTATGCAGTGGGCAGGGGCTGTCGCCGTCAAAGGGAATATGAAATTGGCGGAAAGTAAGATGCCGGAACGACCGTTTTACCAGCCTGGAGCCAGCAGCGTGGAAGGCCTGCCGCTGCTGCTGCAGATGTTTCACACTAGTCCTCTGGTGATGCTCAAACCACATTGGCATGCCCAGGTCGAAGTGAATTTCATCGTGCGCGGCAGCGTGCATTACCGCATGAACGACCACGAGATTTCGCTGTCTGCCGGCGAGATGTGCCTGTTCTGGGGCGGCCTGCCGCACCAGATGGACGATCTGTCCGACGACGCCGTCTATGCCGGCGCGCATCTGCCGCTGGTGCATTTCTTCCGGCTGCACCTGCCGACGGATATCCGGCACCGGCTGATGACGGGCGCGACGCTGGTGACCGGCGCCACCGACCAGTCCGACAACCACAATTTCGAGCGCTGGAACCGCTACGCCCGGTCCGGCGACCAGGCCAAGGCGGAACACGCCGTCAACGAATTGCTGCTGCGGCTGGAGCGGGTACGGTTCGAGCCCTACCGGCTCGTATCCGCAACCCCGATCGGCCAGGAAACCGGCAGCGCCTTCGACCAGCAATCGTCGCGCAATGTCGGGCGTATGTGCGATTTCATCGCCGAGAACTTCCTCTACGACATCGATTGCGTGAACATCGCGGCGGCCGCCGACATCCATCCCAAATACGCCATGAGCCTGTTCAAGAAATCGACCGGCATGACGCTCAACGAGTACGTCAACCTTTTGCGGCTGAGCTACGCGCAGGCGCTGTTGATGCACCAGGACGCCAATGTGCTGCGCGTCGCCATGGATTCGGGCTTCGGCTCGCTCAGCGCCTTCAACAAATCGTTCCGCAAGCTGGCCGGCATGTCGCCCTCCGATTTTCGCAGAGGGGTGTCCGGCGCCAGATAGAGCCCGGCGACCAGGCGGTGCTTGCCCGGCGCCGCGAATGCATTGGCGCATCTCGATCGCCGGCTAAAAGACGGGTCGCGCCGTTGCGTGCCCGCGACGGCAAACGCGGACAAGGGCGCCGCCGACCGAAATAGGACCGCGCTGCACCCCGTTCCGGCCATCGCCACGGCACCGGAACCGGGCCATTGCACGGCGTCTCATTTCCTGTCTGAAATCGCCATCTGGGCGCTGGACAGGCCGGATTCCCGTGCTATAACCCACGCGCTTTCAAGGGGCGCCCATGGCGCTTCATGAGATCCGGTGCACGAGATTTCGTTTGCCGGAACAGGCCCAGATAGCTCAGTTGGTAGAGCAGCGGACTGAAAATCCGCGTGTCGGTGGTTCGAATCCGCCTCTGGGCACCATTTATCTATCTGAAATCGCTTAATAATTTGTCGCACTGCGCACTCGGCTTCCCTTGCAGTCGTTTGCCTTGACGCGCTCATGAATGAGAAGTTCTTCGTGGGCAGAGGTTCACGTCGGCACGCACCAACTGAAATGCCAAGCGTGGCGCCCGATCCCATGAAATTCCCCGCCGCTTTTTGAATTTAGCGCGATGATCGCCGCATTGGTCGATATGGTACCGATTTGCCAGCCACAGCCTGCTAAGAGTACGCGAAAACAGATCAAGAAATCTCTACCCCCCACTACTACCTTTAGACATGGTGTCCCGCCTCCCAATATCCGTTAAATTCAAGTACGCCGCAGCGTTGCTTGGCATTCAAGCTACCGCTGGACTAAAGGGGCGCGTTATGCACCAAGTCAAAGTCGTGTGCCCTAACTGCCAGATGCCGGGCGCTGGACCACTGAGGATGAACTGCACAAAGTGCGGCGGAACCGGCTTTGTCTACGAGTCGAGAATGGATCCCGGTCCAGCTAGGGGCTTCCTCCGGCTGGTTGTTATCGGCGCCGCTATCATGCTGACGTATTGGTACGTTACCGGCATCACCTACCATGGGTATTAAACCGCCAAGCCGCCTTCCGCCTGTGCGCTATCGCCCTTGACGGTCGGGGTGCATTTCCCCTCATGCGCGCGATCCCAGACTGACGCGCGAAAAATCCGCCTGACTCGGGCGGCTTCGCGGCGCATCTCTACACCTTAACGGAGACGCGGAAGCCCGCCTCGCGCCGTCATAGCACATCGTCGAGTGAAACAACTTTGCGCTCGTTGGCCCACCAGCGGATTTGATTTGCTTGGTGATCCCCCAACCTTAGGGCAAACTGCCTGTCGGGGCTCCAGGAGGAGAAATGAGAGCACGCGCTGCAACGCTCGGGGATCTCGAGGATGTCTTTCGCGGCCTGTCGAAGCGGATGTCGGACGAATACGTCGCTGCCGGCAAGGACAGCAAGATCGCGTACGACAATCTGATGATGAACTTGAAAGAAGGCCGTGCGCATGCGCTTGTCGAGGGCGACAAGACCGTGGCGATCATCGCCTGGCATGAGAATAGCGACGCTGCCAATACGCTGTTCGCCGCACAGGAGGATTTCTTCCGTGCCGCGACCATTCGCTTCTGCAAGCGGCATATCAGGCACATCCAAGCGCTCGCCGGCAACCTGCCCATTCACTCGCGCAGCTGGCTGCAGGGGTCGGATGTCGCAAGATGGTTTCACCTGATCGGCTATGTCGAACGCGGCAGGGAGAACGGCGCCACTGTATTCGAGCTGCCACCTGCTCGCGGATAGAAATCATGGGTGTCGAGCAGAGGTTTGGCGGCCGCATGCCTTGGTGATCAATGGATATTGTCACGCTTCGTCATCCTGGGCTGCGGAACAAAGGGCGAAGCGACGCGTCGCAGACCGTCCGCGGCTTGAAACGCGGCGCATGAAACTGTGACGATGCGACGCGTCCTGGGCGATCAGGCGTGCGGCCGCGCAACCATGTTGGCGGCGACGGCAAGGCGATTCGGCCACGCCAGGCCCAGTGCGACGTCACGTCCCACCGAAAATCGCCGCACGGATGACCAATCCATGTTCGGCATCATTTTTCCTCCACGAATTCGTTCCATGATGGGATGGTCCACGGCAGCCTTCGGGCAGGTGTGCCCAGGATTATCCGAGATCAAAGACGGCCAGGGGCACGAATCAAAAAAGTCGGCGGCACGCTGCGGCGGAAAGGTGTAGAAGACCGTGCCGAACGCATCGAGGGCAGCGCGATCGGGTTGCGCTCGGCAAGGCTTGATGATTTGTTGCCGCTATACGGAGAACGAGTAATGCGAGAGCCTGCCGGTCAAGACGAATATGGGTCGAGCAATCCCTTCGACCCGGACGATCTCCCGACGTTGAATGCGATAGGTCCAAGCATGGGAAGCGGCAACGACTTCGAGAAATATGCGGTTGCCGTGATCATCGTGTTCGGCGCGCTGATCATTGGCGGGTTGATGGCAGCGTCGATGACCTTCGGGCACCGCAATGGGTTCCTCTTTGCACTGGGCGGCGCCACATCGGCCTGGGTATCGGGAAACGCGCTGCTGCTCGACCGGCCGCGCATTTACGCGCTGTTTGTCGGCATCGCCGCGTTGTTGCTGATAGCGTCGACCGTCACGCTGATTTCGTGACGGTCCGGCTTGTGAATTAAGACATCAATATCCGAGCGCTTCGCCCGATGCGGCACGGCTGTCTATAGCGCCATTGTAGCGCGCGCCGCCGCCCTTCTCGATCTCCGCCAGGCTCTTGCCGCCGACCAGGATGCCCGCAGCCTGGCCCCAGGTCTTATCACCGAGATCGAGGTGGTAGCCCATGCCGGCCAGCAGTTTTTCGGTGTCTGGCGACAGGCCGAACGGCTCGATGTAAACCGTGTCGGGGAGCCACTGGTGGTGGATGCGCGGCGCGTCGATCGCCTCCTGGATGTTCATGCCGTGGTCGACGACGTTGACGATGGCCTCCAGCGTGATGGTGATGATGCGCGAACCGCCCGGGCTGCCGATGACCATGAACGGCTTGCCGTCCTTGGCCACCACGGTCGGGCTCATCGACGACAGCGGCGTCTTCTTCGGCTGGATGGCATTGGCCTCGCCCTGGACCAGACCATAGAGGTTGGGCACGCCAGGTTTCTGGGTGAAATCGTCCATCTCGTTGTTGAGCAGGATGCCGGTGCCGTCGGCGACGACGCCGGCGCCGAAGGAACCATTCAGCGTATAGGTAACGGCGACCGCATTGCCGTCATTGTCGATGATCGAATAATGCGTCGTCTGCTTGCTCTCCCCAAAGCCCTTCGGCATCAGGTCCTGCGACACGCCGGCCCGGAACGGATCGATCTTGTCGCGGATGTCCTTGGCGTAAGCCTTGTCCAGCAGTTTCGAGACCGGATTGTCGACGAAATCGGGGTCGCCGAGTGCTGAATTGCGGTCGACATAGGCATGGCGCATCGCCTCGACCATGACATGGACCGTCTCGGCCGAACCGGCGCCAAGGTAAGACAACGGATAACCTTCCAGCACGTTGAGGATTTCGCAGATGATGACGCCGCCGGAGCTTGGCGGTGGCGACGACGTGATCTCATAGCCGCGATAGGTGCAGGTCACGGGCTTCAGTTCGCGAACCGCATATTGCTCGAAGTCCGGCTTGGCCAGGATGCCGCCCTTGGCGCCGCTTGCCTTGACGATGGCGTCGGCAATGGCACCTTTGTAGAAGGCATCAGCGCCTTTCTCGGAAATGGCGGCCAGCGAGGCGGCAAGGTCCGGCTGGATCAGGCGCTCGCCGATGCCATAGGGCTTGGCATCGGGTTTCAGGAAGATGGCGGCAGCCGCGGCGTCCTTCGCCAACCTGTCGGCGCTGCCGGCAAAGGAGGCGGTGTCGCCCTGATTGAGGACGAATCCGTCCTTGGCATAGCCGATGGCGGGCGCCATCAGATCCTGTCTGGACAAGGTGCCGTATTTTTCGCGCGCCATCTCGAAGCCGGCGACGGAACCAGGCACGCCGACCGCGAGATAGCCATCGAGGCTGGCTCCCTTCACCGGGTTACCGTCCTTGTCGAGATACATGGTCTTGGTCGCCGCCAGCGGCGCCCGTTCGCGAAAGTCGAGGAAGGTCGATCTGCCGTCCCTGAAGCGGATGGTCATGAAGCCGCCGCCGCCGATATTGCCGGCATTGGGGTAGACGACGGCGAGCGCATAGCCGACGGCGACTGCCGCATCGACCGCATTGCCGCCCTTCTTCAGGATCTCGACACCGACTTCAGACGCCAGATGCTGGGCTGTCACCACCATGCCGTGCTCGCCCTTGGCCGGCGCGGGTGACGCGGCGAAGGCGTTCGTCAATGGCGCCAGGACGAAGGCGATGGAAAGACTGGCGGCGATCAGTGTTCGACGGTTGAGAGGCATGGCGGTTCTCCGGGCGGGGGGACGCCTAGAAGAACCCGTTGGGGTCACCGAGTCCACCCGTCAATGATGGACCAGACGGATCAATTCAGATGTCAGACAATGCCGCCCGAGCCGCCGGCGACCGCCGGGCGTTCCGCCGCCACCTTGGCGCGGTAGCCGGCGGCCCGGTAGGCGGCGACCGGATCGATGGCGCCACCGGTCTTCAGCCGCGCCATGGCGAGGATGGGCTCGACATCGGTGCGGTAGGCGGCCTTCAGCGCCTGCGTTGCCATCAGCGCGTCATTGCCGTCCTGATAGCCCTCCAGCGCCTTGCGGTCGACCAGCAGCGCCTGCGCATAGGCGCGCTGCACCTCGACCGCCGACAGCATCAGGCTTTCGATCGGATCGGTGACGTTGTGGCTCTGGTCGAGCATGTGGGCCGGGTCAAAACCCTCGGCGTCCGAAAGCTCGGCATCGACCAGTTCGTTGAAGACGAGGAACAGCCGGTAGGGATCGATCGAACCGGCATCGAGGTCGTCGTCACCATATTTCGAATCGTTGAAATGGAAGCCGCCGAGCTTTTTGAACTGGATCAGCCGCGACACGATCATCTCGATGTTGACGTTGGGCGCATGGTGGCCAAGGTCGACGAGGCAGAACGCCTTGTCGCCCAGCTCCTGCGCGATCATGTAGTTGGTGCCCCAATCCTGCACGACGGTGGAGTAGAAGGCCGGTTCGTACATCTTGTGCTCGGTGAACAGCTTCCAGCCGTCGGGCAGTCCGGCATAGATCTCCTTCATGGCGTCGAGATAGCGCTCGAAGGCTCTGGCGAAATTCACCTGGCCGGGGAAGTTCGACCCGTCGCCGATCCACACCGTCAGCGCCCTGGAGCCAAGCGTCTTGCCAATCTCGATGCATTCGAGATTGTGCTCGACCGCTTGCCGGCGCGTGCCGGCATCGGCATGCGACAGCGAGCCGAATTTGTAGGAAAGCGGCTGGTCCTTCGCATCGGAGAAGGTGTTGGAATTCATGGCGTCGAAGCCGAGGCCGAAGCGCGAGGCCGCCTGCTTCAGCCGGTTCGGGTCGGCCTTGTCCCACGGAATGTGCAGGGACACCGTCGGCGTCGCCTGCGTCAATTGCCTGATGACGGCGCAGTCCTCGATCTTGTCGAAAATGTCGCGCGGCTCGCCGGCACCGGGAAAACGAGCAAAGCGGGTGCCGCCGGTGCCGACGCCCCAGGAGGGGATCGCCACGGCAAATTTCTCGACCTTGTCGCGGATGGCGTCGATGGCGATGCCGCGACGGTCGAGGCGCTCGCCGAGCGAGGCGTAGTCACGCTCGAGATCAGCCTTGCGCGCGGCATTGTCCTTGTCGACGAGGTCGGCGGAGATGATGGATTCGGACACTGTTGTTTCCTCCCAGATAGCGTTCTGTCGGCGCTGCCCCTCATCCGCCTGCCGGCACCTTCCCCCGTATAGAGACGGGGAGAAGGGAAGCGCTCCGGCATCGCCTTCAAACGATTATCGCGTAAAACTCTGGGCGTTGCCGGCGTCGACATTGATGATGTTGCCGGTCGACTTGGCCGACATGTCGGAGGCGAAGAAATAGATGGCTTCGGCGATGTCCTCGGGAAACACCGAGCGCTTCAGCATCGAGCGCGAGCGGTAATGCTCCTCCAGGTCGTCGGTCGACATCTTGTAGGCGGCGGCGCGCTGTTCCTTCCACTCGCCGGTCCAGATCTTCGAGCCGCGCAGCACGGCGTCCGGGTTGACGACATTGACCCTGATCTGCGCTTCTGCGCCTTCCAGCGCCAGGCAACGCGCCAGATGGATCTCGGCGGCCTTGGCGGTGCAGTACGCTGCGGCATTGGGCGAGGCGGCAAGGCCGTTCTTGGAGGCGACGAAGACGACGTTGCCGCCGATCTTCTGCACCCGGAACAGCCGGAACGCTTCCCGCGAGACCAGGAAATAGCCGGTCGATAGGATGTCCATGTTCTTGTTCCACAGCGCCAGCGTCGTCTCCTCGATCGGCGCCGAGGACGCCAGGCCGGCATTCGACACAAGAATGTCGATGCCGCCGAACTCGACCGCCGTCTCGGCGAAGCCCGCGATCACTTGATCCTCCGAGGTGACATTGATCAGCACCGGCCGGACGAAATCCTTGCCGTAGGCCTTGGCCAGTTCGTCATTGGCGCTGGCGAGCGCTGTCTCGTCGATGTCGGCCAGCACGACGCAGGCGCCTTCGCGCAGCAGCCGGCTGGCGGTAGCGCGGCCGATGCCGCCGGCACCGCCGGTGACCAGCGCGATCTGGCCGGCGAGCGCCTTCGGCTTCGGCATGCGCTGCAGTTTCAGATCCTCGAGCAGCCAGTATTCGATGTCGAAGGCTTCCTGTGCTGGCAGGCCGACATAGGACGAGACCGTCGAGGCGCCGCGCATGACATTGATGGCGTTGACATAGAATTCGCCCGAAATGCGTGCAGTCGCCTTGTCGCCGGCGAAGGTGAACATGCCGACGCCGGGCATCAGGTAGACCACCGAATTGGGATCGCGGATCGCGGGGGAATCCGGATGCTTGCAGCTGTCATAGTAGGCCTGGTAGCCGATCCGATAGGCGGCGACATCGTCGGCGAGACGCGCGATGACCGCATCGACATCGGGCTTGGCCGGATCGAATTCGATCACCAGCGGGCGGATCTTGGTGCGCAGGAAATGGTCCGGGCATGAGGTGCCGAGTGCAGCCAGCGGGCGCAAATCCCTGGAGTTGACGAATTCGAGCACGGCGGGCTGGTCGTCGAAATGACCGAGCTTGTGGCTCTTTTCCGAAATCAGGCCGCGGATCCTGGGCATCAGCTTCGCGGCGATGGCGCGGCGTTCGGCGGCGTCGAGCGATTTGACCGCTTCGCCACCGAAGATGGCCAGGCCCTCGGAGCGCCGCTCGAACCACTCGATCGCCTGATTGATGACCGAAATCGTCGTCTCGTAGCATTCCCGAGGAGTGTCGCCCCAGGTGAACAGGCCATGGCTTTCCAGGATGACGCCCTTGGCGGCGGGATGTTCGAGGCAGAACTTCTCCAGCCACAGGCCGAGTTCGAAGCCCGGACGCTTCCACGGCAGCCAGCCGATGGCGTCACCGAAAATCTCCCTGGTCAGCGCCTTGGAATCCTTCGCGGCGGCGATGGCTATGATCGCGTCGGGATGCATGTGATCGACAAAAGGCTTCGGCACGAACGCGTGCAGTGGCGTGTCGATCGAGGCCGCGCGCGGGTTAAGATTGAAGGTGCAGTGCGGCAGGAAGCCAACCATCTCGTCTTCATGCGCAAGGCCGCGATAAAGCCCCTTCAACGCCCGCAACTTGTCCATGTAGAGGGTGGCAAAACCGTCTGTTTTAATCGAGGCGCTGTCGCCGCCAGAGCCCTTGACCCAAAGCACTTCGACGTCCTCGCCGGTCAGCGGATCTTTCTGCCAAATCTTCGAGGACGTGTTGCCGCCGCCATAGTTGGTGACGCGCTTGTCGGAACCGAGCACATTGGAGCGATAGACGAGCCGCTCCGGCTCGCTCATCGATTGAGCCTTGGCCTCGTCCCACAGATTGGCGAGGCGCGCGCCGGTGCGCTTGTCGAGCATAGGGTATCCTCCCGAAGGCACGCAAACGGTGCGGCCCATTTGGTCCGAATTTCCACGGAAGCGTCCGCCTTGTCAATCACAAACGATCATTATCGATCATATTGCACTGCACAATGAAATTATATGATCGGAAATGATTGACACTGCGCGTTTTGGGTGCCTAGATGTTTGGGCAGGGAGGAACCATGCACGAAAAAGAGCGCCACAGGATCATTCTGTCCGCCGTCCAGGAAAAGCCTGTGGTGACGGTGCAGGAGATGGTCGACCTGACGGAGTCCTCCGAGGCGACGATCCGGCGCGACATCGCTGCACTCCACGTGCAGAAGCGCCTGCGCCGTGTGCGCGGCGGCGCCGAAGCGATCTCGCCGCCGCAGTTCATCGGCCTCGCCGGCCGGCCCTTTTCCGTCAACGAAACGCTCAACGCCGCGCAGAAACGGGCGATCGCCCGCGAAGCGGTCGAGCTTTGCAAGGACGGCGAACCGATCATCATCAATGGCGGCACCACCACCTTCCAGATGGTGCATTTCCTGACCGGCCGCCGCATGCCGATCTTCACCAATTCGTTCCCAATCGCCGAGCATCTGCTCAAGCATTCCAAGAACACGGTCATGCTGTCGGGCGGCACCATCTACCGCGAACAGAACATCATCCTGTCGCCCTTCGACAATGACGTGACCCGCAATTTCTACGCACGCCGCATGTTCATGGGCGCGCAGGGTCTTGGGCCGCTCGGGCTGATGGAAGGCGACCCGCTGTTGATCCAGGCGGAGCAGAAGCTGATCGACCAGGCCGACGAACTGGTGGTGCTGGTCGATTCCTCGAAATTCCGCAAACGCTCCAGCCTGATCCTGTGCGGCCTGTCGCGCATCGCCACCGTCATCACCGATGACGGCATCGAGGATCGTGAAGCGAAAATGCTCGAGACCGCCGGGGTGGCGCTGATCGTCGCCCGCAAGTCGGCAACCAACAAGGAAGAATCTTCACTGCAGGCCTGAGACCAACTCACGCCCGCAGCGGCGATGGAATGCAACGCTCAAGGGAGGATATTCGATGAGCTTTTTGAAGAAATTGATGGTGACGGCGGCATTCTCGGCCGCCATGTTCGTGAATGCAGCCTACGCGGAAAACGTCAAGATCGCGCTGGTGGTGAAGTCGCTCGGCAACGGCTTCTTCGATGCCGCCAACAAGGGCGCCGAAGAGGCGGCCAAGGAGCTCGGCGATGTCGACATCATCTATACCGGCCCGACCAAGGCGACCGCCGAGGCGCAGATCGAAGTGGTCAATTCGCTGATCGCCCAGAAGGTCAACGCCATCGCCATTTCGGCCAATGACGCCGATGCGCTGGTGCCGGTCCTGAAGAAGGCCATGGAGCGAGGCATCACCGTCATCTCCTGGGATTCGGGCGTCGCCAAGGAAGGCCGCCAGCTTCACCTCAACCCGTCCGACACCGGCCTGATCGGCGAGACCATCATCAAGCTTGCCGCCGACTATCTGCCAGAAGGCGGCGACGTCGCCATCCTGTCGGCGTCTTCCACCGCGACCAACCAGAACGCCTGGATCGACGCGGCCAAGAAAATCCTGCCGGAGAAATTCCCCAAGATCAAACTCGTAGCCACCGTCTATGGCGATGACGATTCGGCCAAAAGCACGGACGAAGCCAAGGGCCTGCTGAAGTCCTACCCGAACCTCAAGGCGATCATCGCACCGACCACCGTCGGCGTTGTTGCAGCCGCCCAGGTGGTGACTGACGAGAACCTGATCGGCAAGGTCAACGTCACCGGTCTCGCACTGCCGTCCGAGTTCAAGAAGTTCATCGACAATGGCGCCTCGCAGGCGGTTGCGCTGTGGAACCCGATCGACCTCGGCTACTCCGCCGTCTACCTCGCGCATGATCTGGCGGTGAAGAAGGAAGAGGCCAAGCCGGGCGCCACGCTGTCGATCGGCCGCGTCGGCAAGGTCACGCTCGACGACACCAACTCGGCTGCGATGGCTCCGCCCTTCCAGTTCGACAAGAGCAACATCGAGAAGTTCTCCAAGATCTATTGATCTCGGACGCTTGCACCCTCCCCCTTGCGGGGAGGGTCGGCGAGCCGGCTTTGCGCAGCAAGATCGACGAGACGGGGTGGGGGTGGCCACATCTCCACACACCAGGACCTTGATATGCTAGACAACACCCACCCCGCTCACATTGTTCGCGACCCTCTCCACAAGGGGGAGGGTAATGCAGCCCCACGCCTGACGCTGTCCCGCGTCTCCAAGAGCTTTCCCGGCGTGCGCGCGCTGCACGATGTCAGCCTGTCGCTCTATCCGGGCCAGGTGACAGCCCTGATCGGCGAAAACGGCGCCGGCAAGTCGACGCTGGTCAAGATCATGACCGGCATCTACCAGCCCGATACGGGGACCATCAGCATAGACGGCCAGGCGGTCGCTCTGCCCAGCGCGCACGCCGCTTTCGGCTATGGCGTCACCGCCATCCATCAGGAAACCGTGCTGTTCGACGACCTGACGGTGGCTGAAAACATCTTTCTCGGCCACGCGCCGCGCACGCGCTTCGGCACCATCGACTGGCGCACGATGCGCAAAAATGCGCGCGAAGTTCTTGATACCATGCACGCCGGCCATATCGACGCCGATACAAGGCTGAAGGACCTCGGCATCGCCAACAAGCATCTCGTCGCCGTCGCCCGCGCGATGTCGATCGACGCCCAGATCGTCATCATGGACGAGCCGACGGCCGCGCTTTCGATGAAGGAGATCGAGGAGCTTTTCCTGCTCATCGAGTTCCTCAAGAGCGAAGGCAAGGCGATCCTGTTCATCAGCCACAAGTTCGACGAGATCTACCGCATCGCCGACCGCTACACGGTGTTTCGCGATGGCGAGATGGTTGGTGAAGGGTTGATCAAGGATGCCGGGCAGAGCCAGATCGTGCGCATGATGGTCGGCCGTTCGGTCGACCACATCTTTCCGCAGCGCAAGGCCGAAATCGGCGCGCCGGTGCTTTCTGTTTCCGGCCTGTCGCACCCGACCGAATTCAACGACATCGGCTTCGAATTGCACAGGGGCGAGATCCTCGGCTTCTATGGCCTTGTCGGCGCCGGGCGCAGCGAGGTGATGCAGGCGATCTCCGGCATCACCCGCACCACAGGCGGCACGATCACCCTGGAAGGCAAGACGATCACGCCGAAATCGGCGGCGGATTCGATCGCTGCCGGCATCGTCTACGTGCCGGAGGAGCGCGGCAAGCAAGGCGTGGTGATCGGCCTGCCGATCTTCCAGAACGTCTCGCTGCCTTCGCTCAAGCGTACCTCCAAATCCGGCCTGCTGCGGCTGTCGGAGGAGTTCGCGCTCGCCCGCTCCTACACCGAGCGGCTCGACCTGCGCGCCTCCTCGCTCAGCCAGGATGTCGGTACGCTGTCGGGCGGCAACCAGCAGAAGATCGTCATCGCCAAATGGCTGGCGACCGCGCCCAAGGTGATCATCCTTGACGAGCCGACCAAGGGCATCGACATCGGCTCGAAGGCTGCCGTGCACGGCTTCATGGCCGAACTGGTGGCGCAAGGCCTGTCGGTGATCATGGTGTCGTCCGAATTGCCCGAAATCCTCGGCATGTCCGACCGCGTCGTCGTCATGCGCGAAGGCCTCGTCGCGGCGGTCTACGACAACAAGGAACTGAACGCCGAGACGCTGGTCAGGACGGCAGCGGGGATCGCGGCATGAAAGCCTTTCTCAAATACCGCGAAATCTGGCTGCTCGCGGCAATCATCGTGCTGATCGGACTGATCTCGACACGCTTCCCGGCCTTCGCCGATCCCGGCAATCTGCGCCAGGTGTTCAACGACACCTCGATCCTGATGATCCTGGCCCTCGGCCAGATGGTCGTCATCCTGACCCGGTCGATCGATCTGTCGATGGCGTCCAACCTCTGCTTCACCGGCATGGTGGTGGCGATGCTGAACGCCGCGCACCCGGCAATCCCGATCCCGCTGCTAATCGTCATCGCGCTGGCCGTCGGTCTGGTGCTCGGCGCCATCAACGGCCTGCTGGTCTGGCGGCTGAACATCCCCTCGATCGTGGTGACATTGGGCACGCTGACCATCTATCGCGGCGCCACTTTCGTCCTGTCCGGCGGCGCCTGGGTCAATGCCGACAAGATGAGCCCCGACTTCATCGGCTTTCAACGCGCGGCCTTCCTCGGCATTCCGGTGCTGTCATGGATCGCCATTCTGGTGATCGCGCTGTTCTTCGTCCTGATGACGCGCACGGCACTCGGCCGCTCGATCTACGCCATCGGCGTCAACCCGACGGCATCGGTCTATGCCGGCATCGATGTCGGCCGGACGAAATTCATCGTCTTCTGCATCTCCGGCATGATCGGCGGCCTTTCCGGCTACCTCTGGATATCGCGCTATGTGATCGCCTCGGTCGAGGTCGCCAATGGCTATGAGCTCAACATCATCGCCGCATGCGTCATCGGCGGCATTTCGATCGCCGGCGGCATCGGCTCGGTCGGCGGCGCGGTGCTCGGCGCGCTGTTCCTCGGCATTATTTCCAACGCGCTGCCGGTCATCAACATCTCGCCCTTCTGGCAAATGGCGATTTCGGGCAGCGCCATCATTCTCGCCGTCGTGCTCAACGCGCGCAGCGAACGCCAGCAGGGCCGCATCATCCTCAAAAAAGTGGAGGTGGTGACATGACCGAAATCCCTGCCCCGCGCCACATTCCCGACCGGCTCGACAAGCCACTGAGCTCAGCGATCTTCTCCTGGGAAACGCTGCTGGTCGTGGTGGCCGTCGCCATCTTCGCCATCAACAGCTTCGCCTCGCCCTATTTCCTCGACCCCTATTCGCTGTCGGATCTCACCTTCAATTTCACCGAGAAGGGTCTGATCGCCTTCGCCATGGCGCTGCTGATCATTTCCGGCGAGATTGATCTCTCGGTCGCCGCTATCATCGCGCTGGCGTCGACCATGATGGGCATGGCGGTACAGGCCGGCGCCGGCACGCCGGTGCTGGTACTGATCGGCATCGTCGTCGGGCTCGGCTGTGGCGCTTTCAACGGCTTGCTGGTGACACGGCTGGGGTTGCCGTCGATCGTCGTCACCATCGGCACGATGAGCCTGTTTCGCGGTATCGCCTTCATCATCCTCGGCGACCAGGCCTACAAGGGTTACCCCGAAAGCTTTGCCTTCTTCGGCCAGGGTTATGTCTGGTGGGTGGTGTCGTTCGAGCTGGTCCTCTTCCTCGTCGCGGCTATCGTCTACTGGCTCGCGCTGCACCGGACGAGTTTCGGCCGCCGCGTCTTTGCCGTCGGCAACAATCCAGTCGCGGCGCAGTTTTCCGGCGTGCGGGTCGGCCGCATCAAGTTCATCCTGTTTTGCCTCACCGGGCTGATGTCTGGCATCGCCTCGGTGCTGATCACCTCGCGGCTCGGCTCGACACGGCCGTCGATCGCTCAGGGCTATGAGCTCGAAGTCATCACCATGGTGGTGCTCGGCGGCGTCAGCATCCTGGGCGGCGCCGGCAGCATTTTGGGTGTCGTGCTTGCCGCCTTCATCATGGGGCTGGTGACCTTCGGACTCGGCCTGCTCAACGTGCCCGGCATCGTCATGTCGATCTTCATCGGCCTGCTGCTGATTGTCGTCATCGCGCTGCCGATCATCTGGCGGCGCCTGCGCGGAGGACGATGATGGCTGAGAAATACGCGTTCAAGATGAAGCTCAAGCCGGGCATGAAAGCTGAGTACAAGAGCCGCCACGACGAGATCTGGCCATCGCTGGTCGCGCTCCTGAAGCAGGCCGGCGTTTCCGACTACTCGATCCACCTCGACGAAGAGACCAATATCCTGTTTGGCGTGCTGTGGCGGCGAGACAATCACGGCATGTACGATCTGCCGAAGCATCCGGTGATGCAGCGCTGGTGGGCTCACATGGCCGACATCATGGAGACCAAGCCGGACAACGAGCCGGTGGCCGTGCCGCTGGAAACCGTGTTCCACATGGCATGAGCGCGATGCGCCACATCGCCGTCATCGACATCGGCAAGACCAATGCCAAGGTGGCGCTGGTCGATCTAGCCACGTTGAGCGAGGTCGCGCTGCGCCGCATGGCGAATGCGCCGGTGCGGCAGGCGCCCTACCCGCATCACGGTGTCGAGGCGTTGTGGACGTTCATCCTCGACAGCCTTGCCGGCCTCAACCGCGAACAGCGCATCGACGCCATATCCATCACCACGCATGGCGCGACGGGCGTGCTGGTCGACGCCGCGGGCGAACTTGTGCTGCCAGTGCTCGACTATGAATTCGACGGCCCCGACGGGCTGGCAGCGGACTATGACGCGATCCGCCCACCCTTTGCCGAGACCGGCACGCCGCGGCTGCCGCTCGGCCTCAATCTCGGCGCGCAATTCTTCTGGCAGCAGAAAAGCTTCCCGGCGGAGTTCGCGAAGGCCGCTGCGATGCTGATGTATCCGCAATACTGGGCCTTGCGCCTGACCGGTGTCGCCGCCAACGAGGTGACCTCTCTCGGCTGCCACACCGATCTGTGGAACCCATGGACAGCCGACTTTTCATCGCTGGTCGATCGTCTGGATTGGCGCGAGCTAATGGCGCCGGTGCGGGCAGCCAAGGACCGCCTCGGCCCTATCCTGCCTGCGCTGGCCGCGCGAACCGGGCTCGATCCGCAGACGCCGGTGTTCTGCGGCCTGCATGATTCCAACGCCTCGCTGCTCCCGCATCTCCTGTCCGACGCGCCACCCTTTTCCGTGGTCTCGACCGGCACCTGGGTGGTGTCGATGGCGGTCGGCGGCAAACAGATCGTGCTGGACGCGGCGCGCGATACGCTGGTCAATGTCAGCGCGTTGGGCGATCCTGTTCCCTCGGCGCGGTTCATGGGCGGCCGCGAGTTTTCCATGCTGACGGATGGCCAGCCGGACAACTGGACCGAAGATGATGTCGGCGCCGTGCTGACGCAAAAGACGTTGCTGCTGCCCTCGACCCAGCAAGGGTCGGGACCGTTCCCGCATCATGCCGCGACATGGCTCAACACCGACGGCATGAGCAACGGCCAGCGCTTTGCCGCCATCTCGTTCTATCTGGCGCTGATGACCACGACCTGCCTCGACCTGATCGGCGCCGACGGCCCGACCACGGTCGAGGGGCCCTTTGCCCGCAACCGGCTCTTCGTCGGCATGTTGGCGGCAAGCACGGCGCGCGCCGTTGTCGCGTCGGAGGCCGCCACCGGCACCGGCATCGGCGCCGCGTTGCTGGCAACGGACCGGGCGACGGCCCACGGCCAAGGCGAAAGAATCGAGCCGCCGACCGATCCGGCCTGGGCCGACTACGTCAGCGCATGGCGGGCGGCGGTCGAAGCGCAATGCTGATCACAATATCCGCTTGCCGAAGGCCGACATGACGAAGTTGACCGTGTCGGTGCCGATCCGAGGCTCCAGATCCGCGGTCAAGCCCGAAACATCCATCGACAACAGCCCGCCGGAGAGCGCAATCGCCTCCATCGCCTGATGGGTTTCGCGCACGGTCAGCCCACCAGAGCCGGCCGCCCAGCCGGCGAATTCGGTGACATCAGGCGAATAGCTGACATGAAAACCCTGCGTGCCTGAGGTGGCGATGCGGATCGCTTCGTGCATCAGGTCGCGCATGCCCATGGCGTCGATGTCGGTCATGGTGAAGGCCGAGACGCGCGAATCCTTGAGCACCCGCGCTTCCGCCGGATCGGCGTGACGCAGGCCGATGATGACGACATTTTCCGGCGACAGCTGCGGCTGCACCGCGCCCGCCTTGTGGTCGAGGCCGAGCGCGCGGGCCAGCACCGAGCGCTCCGGCAGGTCGATGCCGTCCTCGTCCTCGGGCATCAGGGCGGCGATGGAATCGATCCAGATCAGGCCGAAGGAGTGGGTCGCGCGCGCCGTTGCGGTCAGCGCCTTGTGTGCGATACGGCGGTCGGCACCGGCAGCCAGCCGGATCAGCCCCGATGGCGGCCGCTCGATATCGGCCAGCTCGACGACATCGAAATTCATCGCTTCTAGCCGCGCGCCGGTTCCTTCCCGGGCCAGGATGCCAGCGGCGCCCTGTTCCGCCAGTATCGACACCATCTTGCGGCCGGAAAAGTCCTCGACATCGTGCATCGGGGCCTTTTCGACATATTCCGAGGTCATCGCCAGCAGCATGGCGCCATAGCTCATGCGGAAGGCGACGCGGTCGCCGACGGCCGGCGGCGGGTCGGCGTCGGCCACATCCAAAAGCAGATGGTCGCTGGAGGCGCCGAGCACCCGCACCCCCTTGGCGATCGGCGTCAGTCCTTCGACCAACACATCCTCACGGCCGATATTGGCGATGGCGCGCAGCCTGTCGCCCTCGTCAGGGAAAACCGGCTGGTTGCCGAAGGCGTCGTAGCCGGATTGCCCGATCGGCCGTGACGGCTTGAGCTTAACCTCGATGATGTCGCTGGTCAGGCGGCAGGCGTCGGGTTCGAGTTCAGCCCACGGCACATCGCGGAAGGTTTCGACGCCGCCTTGCAGGATCGCTTCGCCGACGCGCAGATTGTTGATGCCGGCTGGCAGCTTGCCTTCGAGCAGCAGCGGCAGCGATGACGAGGCGCCGCCGGAAATCCAGTCGAGGCTTTTGCCGGACAGGCGCTCGGTCTTGTAGGCGTGGGCGACGAGCTGGCCGAGATTTTCCTGCGTCGGCATGATGGCGCCGAAACAGCCGAGATTGGTGCCGATGCCGGCGATGCGCACGCCCTTGAACTGCAATATCTGCTCGACCGTTGGGATCAGATCGCTCGGCCAGATGCCTTCGCGGAGATCGCCGAGGTCGATCATCAGCATGATGTCGTGGACGCGGCCCATGCGCTCGGCGATGCGTGAAATCTCGCGGATGATGGTCAGTTCCGACTGCAGGCTGATGTCGACCGTGCGCACCACTTCCTCGACACGCGCCATCGGTGGGCTGCGCAGCAGCATGATTGGCGCGTTGATGCCGCTGTCACGCAGCCGGCGGATGTTTTCGAAACGCGACTCGGCGATGCCGGCGACGCCGCCGCGCAGCATGGCGCGTGCCACCTGCGGCATGCCGCAGGTGCCCTTGGTGACGCCGAACACCTTGATGCCCGATAGCGCGCAGCGCTCGACGATCGTGCGCGCATTGCGCTCGATGCGGCCAAGGTCGATAGCGACTTGCGGTCCGGACATTCCTAGCCTCCGTAGACCAGTCCCTGCGGGTCGATCTCGGGCTTGCGGCCGGCGACTAGGTCGGCAAGGAATTTCCCCGAGCCGCAAGCCATGGTCCAGCCGACATGACCGTGGCCGGTGTCGAGATAGAGATTCTCGTAGCGCGCCTGGCCGATGACCGGCACGGAGTTCGGCATCATCGGCCGCAGGCCCGCCCAGAGTTCGGCCTTCTTCTCGTCGAAGGCGCCGGGGAAGAGATCCTTGCCGGTCCTGAACATGGCGGCGAAGTCGCTTGGCCTGTGGGTGCGGTCGAAGCCGGTGAATTCGGCGGTTGAGGCGAGCCGCAGCCGGTTGCCCAACCTGGAATAGGCAATCAGCTGGTCCTCGTCGGCGCCGCCCATGGTCGGACCCTTGCTCTCGTCCTCCAGGGGAATCGTCGCCGTATAGCCCTTCACGGGATAGACAGGCAGGTCGATGCCGTAATGGCGGCCGAGCAAGCCGCTTTCCGGCCCCATCGAGATGACCACGGCATCGCCGGCCACCGGTCCGGCCGAGGTCATCACCGCACCCACCCGGTCGCCCTCGATGGCCAGGCCTTCGACCGTCGTGCCGTAGAGAAATCTCACGCCGAGCTTTTCGGCGGCGTGGGCGGCGAGCTTTTCCACGAACTGCCGAGAATCGCCGGTCTGGTCGATCGGCGAATAGACGCCACCGGCGATCTTTTCCTTCACGCCGGCAAGACCCGGTTCGAGCTCGATCAGCCGGTCGCGGCCGACGACCTCGATCGGCAGGCCATGCTCGGCCAGATAGCGGTAATTGTCGGTGCCGGTGTCGAGACTGTGCTGCGAGCGAAAGAAATAGAGGATGCCCTTCTTGCGCTCGTCATAGCCGATCCCGGTATCGGAGGAGATGGCGTTGATGCAGTCGCGGGAATAGAGCGCCAGGCGCAGCTTGACCCGGCTGTTGGCGCGCAAGCGCTCTTTCGTGCACTGGCGCAGGAAGCGCAGGCTCCAGGCGAGGAAATAGGGATCGAATCGCAGCCGCACCTTGATGCCGAGATCATGATTGTAGAGCGCGCGCAGGAAGGTCTTCAGCGCCGCCGGAGAGGCCCAGGCGGTGGCGTCGCCCGGCGATACCAGGCCGGCATTCGACTGGCTGGTGCCCCGCGCCGGCGCCGGATGGCGCTCGATCACGGTGACCTCGTGGCCGTCGCTGGCCAGATAGTAGGCGGCCGCAGTGCCGACAACGCCGGCTCCAAGCACGGTTATTTTCATGCCATCCCCCAAAGCTCTTCGCGGCGCAGCGCCCCTGCCGTGAATGCCTTCAATAGCGCTTCGCTGGGCGCCTTGCGAGCCCTGAGGAGGACCCGGCTCAGCCCCGTGCGGAGTTCTTGCCGGTCAGAATGCGCTCCCAGGCGAGAGCGTCGGCAACGATCTGGTCGAGATCGTCGCGTTGCGGGGTCCAGCCGAGTTCGGCGCGGGCGAGATCCGAATTGGCGACCACCGCCGCGGCATCGCCGGGACGGCGAGCGCCCATCTTCACCTCGAAATCATGGCCAAAGGCGCGGCGCACGCTGTCGATGACCTCGAGCACCGAATAGCCATGGCTGTAGCCGCAATTGGCAACGAGGCGTGCGCCGCCGTCGCGCAGCCGCTGCAGGGCAAGGCGATGCGCCGCCGCCAGATCGCTGACATGGATATAGTCGCGCATGCAGGTGCCGTCCGGCGTCGGATAATCGGTGCCGAACACCTGCATGAATGGGCGCTTGCCGAGCGCCGTTTCGCAAGCGACCTTGATCAGATGGGTGGCGCCCGGCGTCGACTGGCCGGTACGGCCCTTCGGATCGGCACCGGCGACGTTGAAGTAGCGCAGCGCGGTGTAGCGGAGCCCATGCGCGATCGCCGCATCGCGCAGCATCCATTCGCTCATCAGCTTGGACAGGCCATAGGGCGATTCCGGCGCCAGGCGGGCATCCTCGCGCACCGGCTCCAGTCCGGCGCCGCCATAAACGGCGGCGGTCGAGGAAAAGATGAAATTGGGCACGCCCTCGCGCACCGCGGTTTCGATCAGAGTGCGCGTCTTGCAGGTGTTGTTCTCGTAATAGCCGAGCGGATCGGCGACCGATTCCGGCACCACGATGGAACCAGCGAAATGGATGATCGCGTCGACCTTGTTATCCCTGATGATCGAGCCGACCAGTTCCTTGTCGGCGACATCGCCGACGACCAGCTTTGCCTCGGGCGCCACCGCCCATTCGAAGCCGGTCGAAAGGCGGTCGAGAACGACCACGCTCTCGCCGGCATCCAGCAACTCCCAGACCATATGGCTGCCGATATAGCCGGCACCGCCTGTCACCAAAACTGTCATCCGCATCCTCGCATCTCAAGATTTATCGGAAACTGTCTCAAAAGCCGCCTTATTGGAAAGCTTGCCGCAGGGCCATACAAGACCAAAATGTTAAATCCGTAACAGTCTCTCCGGCTCAAGGCATCGTACTGAAACAAAGTTGATCCACATCAAGGGAATAGGCCACGATCCGTGGTCGTTAGGAACAGGTCCGGGGCGTGGCATTTTGACCAAATTGGCCCGGTGGACGACCAATGGGGCAATGATTATGATCCCGCGCAAAATTGGGAAGTCGACATGAACTATCAGCGGTTCTTCGAGGAAGCGATCGACCAGCTCCATGCCGAGCGTCGCTACCGCGTCTTCGCCGACCTCGAACGCATTGCAGGCAAGTTTCCGCGCGCCATCTGGCGTTCCAATGGCCGCGCGGAGGAAATCACCGTCTGGTGCTCCAACGACTATCTCGGCATGGGCCAGCATCCCGATGTCATCGCCGCGTTCCAGAATGCGGCGGGCAAGATGGGCTCCGGCGCCGGCGGCACCCGCAACATTTCCGGCACCAGCAACCCGCTGGTCGAGCTGGAACTGGAGCTTGCCGACCTGCACGACAAGGAAGCCGCACTCGTCTTCACCTCCGGCTTCGTCTCCAACGAAGCGTCGATCTCGACGATCGCGCGGCTTTTGCCCAATTGCCTGATCATCTCGGACGAGCTGAACCACGCTTCGATGATCGAAGGCGTGCGGCGCTCGGGGGCTGAAAAGAAGATCTTCCGTCACAATGACGTCGCGCACCTGGAAAGCCTGCTGCAGGCGGCGGGCCGCGAACGCGCCAAGCTGATCGTCTTCGAAAGCGTCTATTCGATGGATGGCGACATCGCGCCGATCAAACAGATCGTCGAGCTCGCCGAGCGCCACAACGCCATGACCTATATCGACGAGGTCCACGCCGTCGGCATGTACGGATCGCGCGGCGGCGGCATCACCGAGCGCGAAGGGCTGGCCGACCGCATCGACATCATCGAAGGCACGCTGGCCAAGGCATTCGGCACGCTGGGCGGCTACATCACCGGCACCAGTGCTGTCATCGACGCCGTGCGCTCCTATGCGCCGGGCTTCATCTTCACCACGGCATTGCCGCCGGCGATCGCCGCCGCCGCGACCACGTCCATCCGCCATCTCAAGCGCTCGCAGGCCGAGCGCGACGCGCAGCAGCGGCAGGCGACGCGAACCAAGCAGATCCTCTCGGCCGCCGGCCTGCCGGTGATGGAGTCGCCGACGCATATCGTGCCACTGCTAGTCGGCGACCCGGAACTCTGCAAGATGGCCAGCGACCGCCTGCTTGGCGTGCACGGCATCTACATCCAGCCGATCAACTATCCGACCGTGCCGCGCGGCACGGAGCGGCTGCGTATCACGCCGACACCGTTTCATTCCGATGTGCTGATCGCCGAACTGCAGGACGCGCTGGTCGAGACCTGGGATGCGCTGGGCATACCCTATGGCTCCGCTGGTCGCCCCTCCGTCGCCAAGAGCGACCGGATTATTCCACTGCTGGTGCCCAAGTCAGGCGGCTGAAGCCAGGCGGCGGAAGCCGCCGCCTTCTCAAACGCTTTTCATCCACTTCGCCAGCCGGTGCGCCGCTTCCTCGACCTGGTCGAGGCGGCGGTGGAAGCACAGTCTGAGGAAGGCTTCGCCACCGGGGCCGAAGGCCGTGCCGGGCGCCAGGCCGACATTAGCCTTGTCGACGATGTCGAAAGCGGCGGTGCGTGAATCGGTGATGCCGTCGACCGTGAAGAACAGATAGAACGCGCCCTGCGGCACGGTGAACCGGGCGCGGTCGGTAGCCCCGAGAATGCCGCAGGCCAGGTCCCGGGCCTTCCTCGCCCGCTCGACCTGTTCGGCAATGAAACCATCACCCTCATCAAGGGCGGCGACCGCGCCGCGCTGCATGAACTGGGCGACGCCCGAGTTGGAATACTGGATCAGGTTCTCGAACACCTGCTGCAAGGCAGGATGGGTCTTGATCCAGCCAACGCGCCAGCCGGTCATCGCCCAGTTCTTGGAGAAGCTGTTGACGAACAGGATGCGGTCTTCAGCCACCGCGATGTCGAGGAAGGACGGCGCCCGGCCATGGCCGTAGTGGAACAGCGAATAGATCTCGTCGGCGATGATCCAGAGATTTTTGGCGCGAGCAAGATCGAGGATCGTCTGCAAGGTCTCGTGGTCCGCGGTCCAGCCGGTCGGGTTCGACGGCGTGTTGATGAACAGCGCCTTGGTGCGCGGCGTGATGGCCGCCGCGATCTTCTCGACGTCGCATGACCAGCCATTGCCGGAGTGATCGAGCGTGACCGGCACCGGAACGGCTCCCGAAATCGCCGCGGCAGCGTCGAAATTCGGCCAAGCCGGCGACAGATAGACAACCTCGTCGCCGGCGCCGGCGAGCGCGTCGAGCGCCAGCTGAATGGCATGCATGCCGGACCCGGTGACGATGAACTGTTCCTCGGGGAAGGTCTTGCCGAAGTGCCTGGCAAAGTAGCGGGAAAGCGCCTGCCTGAGATCGGGGATGCCTCTTTGCCAGGTGTAGAACGTTTCGCCGCCGGCCAGCGCCTTCGACGCGGCATCGGTGATGAAAGCAGGCGTCGGCAGGTCACCCTCACCGGCCCAGAGCGGGATCATGCCCTCGCGCAGGCGGCCGTAATTGACGACGGCGACAATGCCGCTTTCGGGCGCCGCACGGGCTTCCGCGCGCAAGCTGTCGAACAAGGTCATGGCGGGTTCGTTCCAATCTCGAGCGTCAATCAGCGCTCCATACCAGATGCGAAAACAGAAAACCCGGCCGCAAACGACCGGGGTTTTGGTCCAGCAAAGCCGCCCGAGAGGTTAGCGCTTGGCGAGCAGGTCGCGAATTTCGGTCAGGAGCGCAACATCGGCGGGCGGCGCCGCCGCAGGTGCCGCAGGCTTCTCGGCCTCAAGCCGCTTGCGCAGGTTGTTCACCGCCTTGACCATGAGGAAGACGATGAAGGCGAGGATGAGGAAGTTCAGCACCGCGGTGATGAAGCTGCCATAGGCGAAAACAGCGCCTTGCTTTTTGGCGTCCGCCAGCGCGGTGGCGTTGACTGCCGAGGACAGTCCAAAGAAATAGTTGTTGAAGTCCAGTCCGCCGAAGATCGCACCGACAATCGGCATGATGACGTCATCGACCAGCGAAGTGACGATCTTGCCGAAGGCCGCGCCGATAATGACGCCGACCGCAAGGTCCATCACATTGCCTTTGGAAATGAATTCCTGGAATTCCTTCAGCATTCGACCCTCCTTGTCATGACCGGCCGCTCTGCCGTTCCGTCCTTTCGGCATCGACCTGGGGGCAACATAACAAAAACCTGGGGTTGCAACATGGGCAAAAGGGAGAAGCAACCGGTTTCTCCTTACCTTGCGAAACCTCGGGCGTCAGCTTGGTTGCTGTCTGAATGTCGCTACCATGCTTCCAAAGCCGCAATGGACTCGGACGCCAAGCTGTGGTTGCGTTCGGACAAGCCGGAAAAAAAAAGACGGCAAAGGAGGAAATTCCAGGCGTGCAGGGCTTGTTCATCGTCATCATCGCGATCGCCTATGTGACGCTGCTGTTCGCCATCGCCAGCCTGGGCGACCGCCGCTCGGCGATATCCGGGCCGAGCCGGGCGCGGCCGTTCATCTATGCGCTCAGCCTCGCCATCTACTGCACGTCCTGGACCTTCTTCGGCTCGGTCGGCCTCTCCTCAGAGCGTGGCCTCGAATTCCTCGGCATCTATACCGGCCCGGTGCTGGTGTTCCTGTTCGGGTTTCCGCTGCTCAACCGCATCGTGCGGCTGGCCAAGACGGAGAAGATCACCTCGATCGCCGACTTCCTCGGCGCCCGTTATGGCAAGAGCTTCACCGTCTCGGCGATCGCGACGCTGATCGCGACCATCGGCGCGGTGCCCTATATCGCGCTGCAGTTGAAAGCGATCTCCGGTTCCGTCAGCCTGATGGTCGAACATTACACCGGATCGCCACCCTCCTTCGATCCGTTCGTCAGCGACATCTCGCTGGTCGTTGCCATGCTGCTGGCGCTGTTTGCGGTGCTGTTCGGCACCCGCCATGCCGATGCCACCGAACACCAGGACGGGCTGGTGCTGGCGGTGGCGGTCGAGACCGTGGTCAAGCTCGCCGCTTTCCTGGCGATCGGCCTGATGGTCACCTTCCTGATCTTCGGCGGCCCTGGCGACATGTTCGACAAGTTGGCGCAGAACGCACAGGTCCGGCAGGCGATGGGCTACAACACCTCGCTTGCCACCTGGCTGGTGCTGACTTGCCTGAGCGGCTTTGCCATCATCATGCTGCCGCGGCAATTCTACGTCACCATCGTCGAGAACCGCGGCGAGGCCGAGTTGCGCACCGCGACATGGGTGTTTCCGCTCTATCTGGTGGCGATCAATCTGTTTGTGCTGCCGATCGCCTTTGCCGGCCTGTCGCTGGTCGGCACCGGGACCAGCAGCGATCTTTACGTGCTGTCGCTGCCTTTGTTCAGCGGCCATGATCTGCTGGCGATGGCAGCCTTCATCGGCGGCCTGTCGGCTGCAACGGCCATGGTGATCGTCGAAAGCGTGGCGCTGTCGATCATGATCTCCAACGACCTCGTCATTCCGCTGTTCGTGCGCCGCCTGCTCAAGACCTCGACCTCCGAGGATGAAGACTGGTCGACGCTGATCCTCAATGTGCGGCGCGGGGCGATCTTCATCCTGCTGTTCATCGCCTTCCTGTACTACCGCGAGAGCACCAACAGTGCGCGCCTGTCGTCGATCGGCCTGATGTCGTTCGCGGCCATTGCCCAGTTCGCGCCGGCACTGATCGGCGGGCTGATCTGGCGTGGCGCCAATGGACGGGGTGCTGCACTCGGCATGGTCGCCGGCATCCTCATCTGGGGCTACACGCTGCTGCTTCCATCGCTTGCCGCACCCGACACCGACATCATCGCGCACGGGCTGTTCGGCTTCGAGGCGCTGCGGCCGCAGGCGCTGTTCGGCACCGTCGCCGAACCGCTGAACCACGGCGTGTTGTGGAGCCTGTCGATCAACGCGGTGTTCTTCGTGCTCGGCTCCCTGTCGCGCGCGTCGGTGCCGTTGGAGCGCATCCAGGCGTCGATCTTCGTGCCGCGCGATGCCGGGCCGATGCCCAGCCTGCGCCGCTTCCGCACCGCCATCACCGTCAACGACCTCAAGGACACGATCTCGCGCTATCTCGGCGTCGAGCGCACCGAGCGCTCCTTCCAGTCGTTCGAAAAGACCAACGGCGCCTCGCTGCACGGCAAGGAGCAGGCGAGCATGGACGTCATCCGCTTTTCCGAGCAGCTGTTGGCCAGCGCCGTCGGCTCTTCCTCGGCACGGCTGATCCTGTCGTTGCTGTTTCGGCGCCACGACCGCGAATCCAGGGATGCCTTCCGGCTGCTCGACGACGCAACCGAGGCGCTGCAGCACAATCGCGACCTCTTGCAGATCGCGCTCGACCAGATGGAGCAAGGCATCACCGTTTTCGACCGCGATTTCCGCCTGATCTGCTGGAACCGTCAGTACCGGGCGCTGTTCGACCTGCCCGACGAGATGGGTCAGGTCGGCGTCTCGCTCGACCGCATCCTGCGCCATCTTGCCGAGCGCGGCGACATTCCATCGGACCAGCGTGTGGCGATGCTCAACCGGCTCACCAGCTTCGTCAGTCCGTGGCAGATGGAGTTGAAGACCAGCGGCCGCATCCTGGAGCTGCGTTCCAACCCGATGCCGGATGGCGGCATCGTCGCCACCTACGCCGACATTTCCGGACGCGTCGAACAGGACCTGGCGCTGAAGCGTGCCAATGAATCGCTGGAGCAGCGCGTCAAGACCCGCACCATCGAGCTGACCCGCGTCAACGAGGAGCTGGCGCAGGCGCAGATGCTGGCCGAGGAGGCAAATCTCGGCAAGACACGCTTCCTTGCCGCCGCCGGCCACGACATCCTGCAGCCGCTGAACGCCGCCCGGCTCTATTGCTCGTCGCTGATCGAGAAGGCCGGCAAGGGGCCTGCCGGCAAGGCAGCGGTCAACATCGAATCCTCGCTGGAATCGGTCGAAACCATTCTCGGCGCCGTGCTCGACATCTCCCGCCTCGATGCCGGCGCCATGAAGCCGGACGACACCGCCTTCCACCTCGACGGACTGCTGCGCCAGATCGGCAATGATTTTCGGCCGCTGGCCGCCGAAAAGAAACTCGACCTGACGATCATGCCGTCGTCGCTGACCGTGATGACGGACCGCAACCTGCTGCGCCGCCTGATCCAGAATCTTGTCTCCAACGCCATCAAATACACGCGCCACGGCCGTGTGCTGGTCGGCGTTCGGCGACGTGGCGACCTGGCCGAGATCCAGGTGATCGACTCTGGCATCGGCATCGCCGGCGACAAGTTGAACACCGTCTTTCACGAATTCACCCGGCTGGACGAAGGCGCTCGCGAAGCCGAGGGCCTCGGTCTCGGCCTTTCCATCGTCGATCGTATCGCCCGGGTGTTGCGCCTGGAGATCCGGATCTTTTCCAATCCGGGCAAGGGTACGCGCTTCTCCGTCATCCTGCCGGTCGCCGCCGTGCAGGAGCCGCGACGCGAGATCGAAACCAGGGCCCCTGCCCGCGCGACAGCTTCGCTGGCCGGCCTGCATGTGCTCTGCATCGACAACGATGCCCGCATCCTCGAAGGCATGCGGCTCCTGCTCGAGGGCTGGGGCTGCAATGTCGACACGATATCAGGCTCGAGGGATCTGGCGGGTTCCACGATGCACCGCCCGGACATCGTCCTTGCCGACTACCATCTCGATGGTGAAACCGGCCTCGACATCATCGTCAGGCTGCGCGCGATCCATGGCGACGCGCTGCCGGCCGTGCTGGTCACTGCCGACCGCTCCAACGAGGTGCGCGCGGCCGCGGGCGGGCTCGAGGTTCCGGTGATCAACAAGCCGCTGAAACCGGCGGTGCTGCGTTCGATGATGGCCAGGGTCAGGCCGCTGGCATCGGCGGCCGAATGACGATTCCGACGAGACCCGCGTGTCAGCCGGCCGGCTGAAACGGGTCGCTGCCGATCTTGGACAGCAGGATCACTGCCTGGGTGCGGCTGTCGACGCCGAGCTTCTGCAGGATGGCCGAGACATGTGCCTTGATCGTCGCCTCGGAGACCCCGAGCTCATAGGCGATCTGCTTGTTGAGCAGGCCCTCGGCGAGCATGCCGAGCACGCGGGTCTGCTGCGGGGTCAGCGCCTGCAGGCGCTTGATCAGGTCGGAAATCTCGGGATCGCGCTCGACGCCGAGATCGATGCCGACGGGCGCGGCAATGTCGCCGGCAAGCACCGACTGCACGGCGTCGCGGATCTCCTCCATACTGGCCGACTTGGAGATGAAGCCTGAAGCACCGAGATCGAGCGCACGCCTGATGGTCGCCGGATCGTCATGCGCCGAGACCACGACAAGCGGCACCGCCGGATGGATGCCGCGCAGCGAGATCAGGCCGGAAAGGCCGCTGGCGCCCGGCATCGACAGATCGAGCAGCACCAGATCGACATCTTCGTTAGCCACGACCAGCGCCTTGGCGCTCTCGAAATCACCGGCCTCGTGGATTGCCGCGACATTGCCGATGCCGGCGAGCGCTTCGCGCAGCGCACCGCGAAACAGCGGGTGATCGTCGGCGATGACGAAAGAATAGCCTGACGGCAAATGTCCCTCCCCGAATCCCCGATGATTTTTGCTTTTTCCGGGACCAGTTGGACGATTATGGGGGGCTGCGCGCTGTTTTCAAGCCGCAAAGCCAGCGCGCCGCGTTTTCCCTGTTTCGAGCCCTCAGGTCTTCTGCGAGTTGAGCTGGGCGCCGTTGTCCTTGTCCATATCCTTGACGATGCCCATGAAGCCACGCAGGAAACGCTCCATGTAGCTCATCGTCTTGTTGAAATCCTCCTCGCTCGGCAATTGCGATTCGAGGCGGGCGGAGAGCGAATTCTCAAGCTTGGTGACGCGCTCGTCCATCGCCTTCATCGAGGTCTGGAGGCGGTCGACTTCGTCCTGGAAAGCTGCGCGTTCGTCAGCCGCCATCTTGCAGACGAGTTGGCCGGAGCGTTCCTCGCAGATCGACATCGCACCGGTCTGCGTATCCATGCGGACAAAGCCGTTGTCAGACTTTTCCAGCCGGTAGCGGTCGGTTTCTTCCGAATAAGCTGTAGCCGCGACCAGCGAAACGAGCGCGGCGGGGATCAAGATGTGCTGCAGACGCATGTTGTCCTCCATGGCCAAAGCCTGATTTATCGCATGTTTGCGCCGGAAATGGGGAAGACCCTTGGCGCGGTCTTTCCCGATTGGCTGGTTCGGACTATAGCGCAACCATGTCTCAGTTTATCTACAAGATAACCCCGGAAGCGCCTTGGCGCGAGGCCGAAGCCAATGGCTGCTTCACCGGCGCGCCGATCGATGTTGCCGACGGCTTCATCCATTTCTCCACGGCAGGGCAGGCCAAGGAAACGGCGGCGAAGCATTTTGCCGGCCAGACCGGCCTCCTGCTGGTCGCCATCGACGGCTCGCGTCTGGGCGCCGCGTTGAAATACGAGGTCTCGCGGGGCGGCGCGCTGTTTCCGCATCTCTATGGCGTGCTGGACCTGAAAGCTGTCCTTTGGGTCCGACCGCTTCCGCTTGGCGTCGACGGTACCCACCAATTCCCGGCACTGGAGGCCGAATGAGCGTGCTCGACAGGCTCGGCCAGAAACTGCTGTTCACATTCGATCCGGAAACCGCGCATGGCATGTCGATCGCGGCGCTGCGATGCGGCCTGCCGGTCGGCGCGCGGGCAACGCGCGATGTGCGGCTGAAGGTGACGGTCTGCGGCCTCGATTTCCCCAACCCGCTCGGCATGGCGGCCGGCTATGACAAGAACGCCGAGGTGCCCGATGCGCTGCTTGGGCTCGGCTTCGGCTTTGCCGAAGTTGGCACCATCACGCCGCTGCCACAGGCCGGCAACCCGAAGCCGCGGATCTTCCGGCTGACGGCGGATGAAGCGGTGATCAACCGGCTGGGCTTCAACAATGAAGGCCACGCGGCCGCCGAAAAGCGCCTCGCTGCCCGCAAGAGTCGCAGCGGCATCGTCGGCGTCAACATCGGTGCCAACAAGGACAGTGCCGATCGCATCGGCGACTATGAGCGCGGCGTCACCCGCTTTGCGCCCTACGCCAGCTATCTGACGGTCAACATCTCCTCGCCCAACACGCCGGGCCTGCGCAACATGCAGGCGCGCGAGCAGCTCGGCGAGTTGCTGTCACGCGTCACGGCCGCGCGCGCCGCTGCAACGGCACAGCCGCCGGTCTTCCTCAAGATCGCGCCGGACCTGGTCGAGGCCGAGCTGGAAGACATCGCCGCCGAGGTGACCGAGAAGCGGATCGACGGTGTCATCGTCTCCAACACCACCATCTCCCGGCCAGGGCTGCGCAGCGGCGACGCCGCGCGCGAGACCGGCGGGCTCTCCGGCAGGCCGCTGTTCGAACGCTCGACCATCGTGCTGGCCAGAATGCGCAAACTGCTCGGGCCAGAGCTTGCCATCATCGGTGTCGGCGGCGTCGATTCGACCGACGCGGCGCTGGAAAAGATCCGAGCCGGCGCCGATCTCGTCCAGCTCTATACCAGCATGATCTATGCCGGCCCCGCACTGCCCGGCCGGATCGTCGCCGGGATGGCACGCTTTGCCGAAACGGGGCGACTCACATCCATTCGCGAGTTGCGCGACGGCCATCTCGATCAATGGGCGTCGAAACCGCTCAGCTGAACGCCGTCCGCAGTCGCAGCCGCAAGATCGTCAGCAGGCTGAAGCCGCGCGCGAGCAGGAAGACGTGCAGCGCCGCCCACAGGCCATGGTTGCCGAAGGCGGGCGTCAGGGTGAGCAACGCGACTGCAAAGACCAGGAACGACAGCAGCATCATGTTGCGCATGTCACGCGACCAGGTCGCGCCGATGAAGACGCCATCCATCTGGAAAGCCAGCACGCCGCTCAACGCAGTGAACGCTGCCCACGGCAGGTAGATATCGGCCACTGAACGGACCTCCTCCGCCGTCGTCACGAGAGCGACCAGATCGGCGCCGGCCAGCAGCAGCACCAGGGTCGCCGCGCCCGCCAGCCCGAACCCCCAAAACAAGGTGAGCCGCACGGCCTGCCGGAACGGTGTTGCCGCACGTGCGCCGACGGCACGGCCTGCCAGCTGTTCGGCGGCGGTGGCAAAGCCATCGAGGAAATAGCCGGCAACGAGAAAGAAGTTCATCAGCACGGCGTTGGCGGCCAGCGTCACCGTGCCGAACTGCGCACCCTGGCGGGTGAACAGCGCGAAGGCGGCGAGCAGCGAGAACGAACGGATCATGATGTCGCGGTTGAGCGACAGCATGCGCAGGAAGGCAGCCATGTCGAGCAGGCGGTGGCGTGGCAAGGACGGGGTCGCCCGGAATCGGCGGACCACGATCGCCAGGCCGAGCAGCATGGCGAGGAACTCACCGGCGACGGTTGCCCAGGCGACGCCGGCGACGCCCCAGCCAAGCTTCAATCCAAGCAGGAAGCAGAGCGCGATGTTGATGCCGTTCAGCACCAATTGCAGCATCAGCCCGAGCCCGCCCTCGCCACGGCCCAGGACATAGCCGAGGATGGCATAGTTGATCAGCGAGAAGGGGGCTGCGAGCATCCTGATGTGGATATAGACGGCCATCGCCTCGCTGACGCGCGGTTCGGCGCCCATGAACTTTTGCCCGGCTATGGCGACCAGGGGCGCAAGTGCCGCGAGCACAATGCCGGCGACAACCGCGATCAGCACGGCGCGCCAGAACACCGCCTGTTCCTCCAGTTCGTCGCCGCGCCCGAAAGCCTGGGCGACGAGGCCGGTGGTGCCCGAGCGCAGGAAATTGAAGGTGGTGAAGACGACGTCGAAGATCAACGAGCCGGCGGCAAGGCCGCCGAGCAAGGCGGCGTCGCCGAACTGGCCGACAACCGCCGTGTCGACCAGGCCAAGCATCGGTGTCGTCAGATAGGCAAGCGTCATCGGCACCGCGATGGCGAGCACCGAACGATTGGTGACGACAAAGTATCTGGCGTCGGCTGGGGTTGCATCCTTGTCCAAAGGATTGCTGCCTTGCTGATTGCGGCTTGATCGAACAGCCGGTGTGCCCCATTTTGCCGGCATCGCGCAATCACCCATCCCGTGACGGCCAACCGAATCCCCGGCCTGGCGCGAGCCCGCCGGATCCAGTTCATGCCCCTGCAGATCGTCCACCATCCCGACTACGACGCCGGCTTCGCCGTCAACCATCGCTTTCCGATGAGCAAATATCCGCTGCTGATGGACGCCTTGCGCACACGCGGTCTGGGCGGGCCAGGCGCGCTCAACACCACCGAACCGGCGCCGGCATCATGGCTGAAGCTTGCCCATGCGGCGGACTATGTCGACCAGGTCATCAGCTGCTCCGTACCTGAAAAAATCGAGCGCGAGATCGGTTTTCCGGTTGGCCCACGGGTTTCGCTGCGCGCGCAGCTTGCCACCGGCGGCACGGTGCTGGCGGCGCGGCTCGCCTTGCGCCACGGCATCGCCTGCAACACCGCCGGCGGCAGCCATCATGCGCGGCGCGCGCAAGGCGCCGGCTTCTGCACCTTCAACGATGTCGCTGTCGCCGCGCTGGTCCTGCTTGCCGAGGGCGCCGCACAAAACATCCTGGTCGTCGACCTCGACGTGCATCAGGGCGACGGCACGGCGGACATTCTCGCGGATAATCCGCGCGTGTTCACCTTTTCCATGCATGGCGACCGCAACTACCCCGCGCGCAAGATCGCCTCAAACCTCGATGTCGCGCTGCCCGACGGCACAGGTGACGCTGCCTATGTCGAAAGGCTCGCCGCCCTCCTGCCGGAACTGTCTGACCAAGCGCATTGGGACATCGTCTTCTACAATGCCGGCGTCGACGTCCATGCCGAGGACAGGCTTGGACGGCTGTCGCTATCGGATGACGGCCTGCGCGCCCGCGACGACATGGTGATCAGCCATTTTCGCACGCTGGGCATTCCCGTCTGCGGCGTCATCGGTGGTGGTTATTCAACCGATGTGGCTACGCTCGCCGCTCGCCACGCCGTCCTGTTCGAGGTGGCGTCAAGCTATATCAGATAATCCTTTTGCGCATGATCTTGTCCGAAAACCGGTTCCCACTTTTCGTGATCATGCTCTACTTCCGGTAGCTGGCGATCCTGAGCAGGATGAAGGCCGGGACGACGATCGCCGCACCCAGCAGGATGTAGCCGAGAAAGCGATCGATGGCGTGGAAGCCGAGATTCCAGAGATCGGTGAAGAACTTCCGGATGCCATAGAACACGTCCATCGGCGACCAGCCGAAGGCATTCATGACCAGGCCGACGAGGAACGACACCACAAGCAGCTTCAGGATCACCCTGAGCGGCGAGTCGCCGAGAAAGCGCGTCAATGCGGACAAGGCCCGTCTCCCCGATTGTGGTGCCCAGACTCCAGGGCGTCGGCCCAGACATACGCACTTGGCTTCCCGGCTTCAAGCCGACGGGTTTGGATGCCGGTTCGTTCGTAACCGTGGCTGCTGGCGGCAGAAAACACAGTCCGCCAATGGCCGTGATCGGGCCCGCTGGCTTATCTGTTTTCTAACCAATTGCCGCTATTCCCAATCGAATAGCGGGAGCAAGGCATTTGGTGGAGATGGAGAAAAACACCGCGCGACGCGCCGTCATGCTGTCGGTGGTCGTCCCATGCTACAATGAGCTGGATGGGGTGGCCGAACTTCATCGACGGGTGACGGCCGCATGCCTGGAACAGGGATCCTCCTATGAGATCGTGCTTGTCATCGACGGCGCGACAGACGGTACGCGCGAGGCCATCTTCCAGTTGGCGGAAAAGGACGACCATGTCGTCGCAATCGACCTTGCCCGCAACTACGGCCACCAGATCGCGTTGAGCGCGGGGCTCGAATTCTGTCGCGGCCAGCGCATTCTCATTCTCGATGCCGACCTGCAGGATCCGCCTGAACTGCTCGGCGCAATGATGGCGAAGATGAATGAAGGCTTCGATGTCGTTTACGGCCAACGGCAGAGCCGCGACGGGGAAAGCTGGTTCAAGCTCGCCTCCGCCTCGATGTTCTATCACTTGCTGCGCCGCATGGTCGATGTCGAGATCGCTTCGAATTCAGGGGATTTCCGGCTGATGAGCCGCCGCGCGCTCGACCATCTGAACGCGATGCCCGAACGCTACAGGTTCATTCGCGGCATGGTGAGTTGGATCGGACTGAAGCAGGTGGCCTTCCCCTATGAACGGCATCGGCGCTTTGCCGGCACCACCCACTATCCCCTGAAGAAGATGGTTCTTCTGGCGGTCGACGCGATGACCAGCTTTTCCATCGCGCCGCTGCGGTTCGCCTCGCTGCTTGGAATGTTGTTCGGGCTTCTGGGCCTGGTCGTGCTCGGCTACACCCTGGTCGAATGGTCGGTCGGAAACGTGTTGCCCGGCTGGACCAGCCTTGCCGCGATCGTGCTGATCCTCGGCAGCGTCCAGCTTATGGTGCTTGGTATCTTCGGCGAGTATCTCGGGCGCATGTACATGGAGACAAAGCGGCGGCCGCTTTACTTCGTCAACGAGATCGTTTCGCGCAGCCAGGCAGCCGAGGACAAGGATCTGCCCGTCCACCGCCTGCAGGAGATGGCAAAGAGGGCCGCACGTGCTTGAGGCGGAGTTCGACCAGTTTGCACGGGAATACCAGGAGCAGCATGCCGCCAGCATAAGGCTGAGCGGCGAAACCCCGGACTTCTTCGCCAAGTACAAGATCGACGACATCGCCGCGACGCTGAGGCGGGCTGGCGTGAAACCGCGACGGATACTCGACTTCGGCGCCGGTGTCGGCAACTCGCTCGGCCATATGCGCAACGCTTTTCCGGACAGCGAGATCACCTTGCTCGATCCTTCGCGGGAATCGCTCGACATCGCCAGCAAGCGCTTCCCCGGCCAGGCCGCCTTCACGCATTTCGACGGCGAGACAATTCCCTTTGCCGACGGCAGCTTCGACCTGGCTTTCGCGGCCTGCGTCTTCCACCACATTCCCGAGGACCTCCAGGTCGGACTGCTCGCTGAGATTGGCAGGGTGCTGGCCGGTGGCGGCAGCTTCTTTGTTTTCGAGCACAATCCGTGGAACCCGCTGACCACGCACGCGGTGAGAAATTGCGCCTTCGACGAGAACGCTATTTTGATCAATTCGCACGAGATGCGCAGGCGCATGGCCGAGGCGGGTCTTGCCAACACCCGGATCATCTACCGGATCTTCTTTCCTCGGCCGCTTGCGCGGCTGAGGCCGTTCGAGCGTTTCCTCACCAAGATTCCTGTCGGAGCCCAATATTTTGCGCATGCGGTCAAACCTGCCGTTTGACTATCCGAGGATGCTGCGATTTGGCGTCGTCGGTCTGTTGAACACGGCGCTGGGCTACGCCGTCATTCTGGCCGGACTTGCGCTGGGTCTTGGCGACATCGTCGCCAATGCCACTGGCTTTGGCGCCGGCCTTGTCCTCGGCTTCTTCCTCAACCGCCAATGGACCTTCACCCGCGCCGATGGCTTCCGGTCAGGAACCCTGTTGCGATATGGGGGCGTCTTCCTGGTCGCCTACAGCATCAATCTGGCAGTCGTGATCGTCGCCCGCTCAGGAGGCATCACCGAAAGCCCCCTGGTTCACCTCGCGGGAATCTGCGTCTATTCGGTTGTCTTCTACCTCGGTTCGGCTCACTTCGTGTTTGTCGGGCGCGGAGGTCGCAAAGACGATGAAGCCGACCGGAACCTTCCGATGGCCGGTGGGTCTCGGCGGATGCCGACCAGTCGAAATCCTTGAACCAACTGTCATCGGAAGCGATTGGAGGCGGCGCCATGAACAACGCTCAGGCCAGTGCGGGCGCGGCAACGTACGATCAGCGTATCCGACTGATATTCTGCCTGTTCACCGCCTGTATCATGGCGGCGGTGCTGGCCGCCTTTGCCCCTTCCATCCTGCAGGATCCCGACAGTTGGTGGCAAGTGAAGGTCGGACAGGATCTCCTGGCGAGCCGGACATTTCCGACAGTCGACCCTTATTCCTACACGTTTGCCGGCCAGCCATGGATCGCCAAGGAATGGCTGGGGCAGGTCCTTTTGGCTCTTGCCTATCGGGCGGGAGGCTGGAACGGCGTGGTCACCCTGATCATCGCCATGATTTCCCTGACGGTTTTCCTGATGGGGTGGTTTCTCAGCACATGGCTGAAGCCGATCCTGTCGATTGCGCTGGCCTTCATCGCAATGGCCCTGATAACCCCGATCTTTACGGGGCGTCCACATATCTTCACTTTCCCGATCATCGTCGTCTGGACGGCGATGCTGTTTCGTGCGGCATGGGAAGAACGGGCGCCACCCTGGTGGCTGCTTGTGCTGGTTGTGTTGTGGGCGAACCTGCACGCCACCTTCACCTTGAGCTTCGTTATCGCAGCTTTCGCCGGTCTCGATCTGCTGACGCGCACAGGTCTCACAAAACCGGCCCTCGTGGCGAAATGGATCGCATTCGGGCTGCTTTGTCCGCTGGTCAGCCTGATCCACCCGTATGGCGTCCAGGCTATCCTGGCGACCTTCGCCGTGGCCTATGGCAACGAGGCGGTGTCGCTGATCGCTGAATGGCGGCCGTTCAATGCGCAGGATCTCGTTGTCCAGGAAGTTGCTATGCTGGCGGCGCTGTTCGGGCTGCTGGTGTCACGGTTGCGAATTGGCTGGGCCAAGGCGCTGTTCATTGTCTTTACCTTGCACGCCTTTCTCGCCCATCTGCGATTCATGTATCTGTTCTTCCTCCTGGTTCCGGTGGTGATCGCGATGGAGGTCGCACAGCAATATCCCTCGCTTTCGGCCACCGCATGGCTGGCTGAAAGGCGCGACGGGCTGGAACAATTCTTCGCCAGGCGGTTTTACGCGATCTGCGGCGCGGCAGCTGTTTTGGTCATCGGCGCGGTAGCCGTGTTCGGCAGTGTCTATCAGGTCGCGCCGAGCCCGAAGACGTCGGCCAGCGGGGCGCTGGCGTTCGCCGAAAGCCATCATCTGTCCGGCAACGTGCTGAATTCCTACAATTTCGGCGGCACGCTGATCTTCCACGGGATCAAGACCTATATCGACGGTCGGACGGACCAGCTGTTCCTGGGCGGTTTCACAAAAGCCGATGACGAGACGGGACACAGCAACGGCAAGCCGCTTCTCGAAGCCCAGCTGAAGAAATACGCGATAGGCTGGGCGCTGATTGCAGCCGACGACAGTCGCATTCCTTTCTTCGACCAACTGGGCTGGAAGCGGGCCTATTCGGACGATGATGCGGTGATCTACCTGCCCGGCGCCTGATCCCGCCGCGCCGGCGCGGACCGGCCTCGCCAGCATTCGATCTGGCATATGCCTTGACACTTATGTTGCGGTGCAGCAAAGTTGCACCGCAGAGGATAGGCATGTGACACCGACGAGCCGGAATTTTTTGCACCAGCGGGACATCGCCGTATGAGCGGCGTCTTGAGCTCGCAGAACCAAAGCCTCCGGCCGCGGCGCGCGAGCCTGCCCGGATGAACTATAGGCGCGATATCGATGGCCTTCGGGCCGTGGCGGTGCTGCCCGTCCTGCTCTTCCACTTCGGCGTCTCCGCCATTCCCGGCGGCTTCACCGGCGTCGACATCTTCTTCGTCATATCGGGCTATCTGATCAGCGGCAGCCTGCTCGACGATCTCGAGCGCGGCCAGTTTTCGATCGGTCGCTTCTATTGGCGCCGCGCACGGCGCATCCTGCCGGCGCTGACCTTCGTCATCCTGCTCGCAAGCATTGCGGCCTGGTTCATCCTGCTGCCGTCGGACCTACACGAATTCAGCTTGAGCGTGATCGCCGCCTCGACCTTCTGGTCGAACATCTATTTCTGGAAGACGACGAACTATTTCTCCATCGACGCCGAACTGCGGCCACTGCTTCACACCTGGTCGCTTTCGGTCGAAGAGCAGTACTATATCTTCGCACCGATCCTGCTCTATTTGATCTACCGATATGTCTCGAAGCGCTGGCTGACGGTACTGCTGCCGATCGCCATCGGCAGCTTTGCCGTAGCGGTCATGGCAACCTCACTGGCGCCGACCGCCGGCTTCTATCTGTTGCCGACGCGCCTCTGGGAACTGGCGCTTGGCGCCATGCTGATGCTGAAGAAGCCACCGGCGCTTGCCAACCGGTTCGCGATGGAACTGATCGGCCTCGCCGGTTTTGCCCTGATCGCCTTCGGCTTTCTAACGATTTCGGAGAGCGACCCGTTTCCGGGCTACAATGCCTTGTTCCCCTGCATCGGAACCGCCCTGCTCATCTATGCGGGCCACGATCACCCCGGCGCCGACAGGCCGGCACCTCTTGCGACCCGCGTCCTTCGGTTCGCGCCGCTGGTCTGGGTTGGCCTCATTTCCTATTCTCTCTACCTCGTTCACTGGCCCATCAACTCATTCGTCCACTATCTCTCGCTGAAAGCCATCGGCGTGCCGACGGTCATCGCTATGATGGTGGCCAGTTTCGCCCTGGCGACATTTTCCTGGAAATATGTCGAGCAGCCGTTTCGCCGGAAACGGGCGTTCACCGCCCCATTGCCGATCTTCGCCTTTTCGGCGACGGCGATCGTCCTGCTCTGTGTCGGCGGCTTGGCCGGCGCGCTCGGCGGTGGTTTTCCGCAACGGTTCCCGGACTTCTCGACCGAGCCGATCCGGGTCGGCGACTGGCGCAACGGCGTCTGTTTCAACGAAGGGGCCCGCATCGACACCTGGAACCTCGCCGACTGCACCCGCACGCAGGGCTTTGCCACCAACGTGCTTTTGTGGGGCGATTCCTTCGCCGCGCACTATGTTTCGGGACTCGACGCCAACGCCCAGAAAATCCAGGCCAATGTCATCCAGTACACCTATGCCGGCTGCCCGCCCGACCTCACCTATTTCTCCTATGCCCGGCCAAGCTGTACCCTTTTCAACGAACGGGCCCTGTCGATTATCCGCGACGCCAACATCCGGGCGGTGATCCTGAGCGGCCGATGGACCGACTACCAGGTCAGAGGCTTCGATGGCCTGCAAAAAACGATCGATCGGCTTCGCGACATGGGCGTCAAGGTCTATGTCATCGGCCAGTCGCCGGAATTCATCGCCGACGTCCAGAAGATCGCCTTCTTCGCAAGGCGGGAGCATGTCGGGAATACGTCCTGGCCGACGGCGATGGATCCGGGGATCAACAAGCGGGTGCTGCCGTTCGCCAAAGGGGCGACATTCATAGATCCGCTGGCATATCTGTGCGATGCGGCCGGCTGTTCGTACGCCGATGCCGACAGCAGGCAATTTCTCTACTTCGATTATGGCCACTTCTCTTCCGCCGGCGCGACATTGGCCATCTCGAAGTACTGGCCAAGCTTTGCCGCCGCCAACAAGGTCGCCAAGGCAAGATAGCAATCGCAGGCGGGCACTCGGGGAACCGGCCGCGGCCTGCGGTGTGAACGCCGCTTTGCGATTGCCCGAAGGCCAATCCGCATGGTATCGAGGGCTCGCGCGGGTATGATGTAATGGTAGCTTGTCAGCTTCCCAAGCTGAACGCGAGGGTTCGATTCCCTCTACCCGCTCCAGCTTGCCCTACAAGGGATCGAGTTTGATCCGGCCCGCTTGGCCGAGAGGCTGTTTTACAGCAGGTTTTACAGGCTATGTTCTCTTTCTGGCCCCGTCGAGCTTGAGGATGCGTTCCTTGATCGCTGCCTGCCTGCCGACGTAACGCCGGATAATTCGCGCCACGTGCTCCTCCTCCCACGCCATCAACTCGGCAATCTCACGCTCTGTCAGGCCGTCGACGTAGAACTTGGTCGCAGCTGTGCCTCTGAGATCGTGGAAGTGCAGGTCATCGCCTTTCGGCCATGCGATCTTTTTCGCGTCGGAGAACGAACTGGCCAAACCGTTGACAGTCCACGGGCGCTTCTTGCTACTGGTCAGGATGATCGGTGAGCGCTTCGGTATTCTTCCGAGGACGTCTCGCAGTTCCTGGTAGAGCGGAATGATGGCTTCGCGCTGATATCTGCTTTTGCCGGTCGTGATGATTATGGCGTCCTCACTGACATGGGACCAGGATAGGCGGACGAGATCGCCGACGCGAAGGCCGGTATGTGCAGCCAAGTCGACGGCGTGGGCAATCTCGGCCGAGCACGTTTTCTTCAGGTGCATGATGTTCCCGTCTGTCCAGATGATTTCCGAGCGAGAGCCGCTGTAAAGCTGCTTGATCCCTTCGCAAGGGTTCGAGGCAATCTTGCCGAGTGGATCAACAGCGTATGAGAGCACGCGCGAGAGCACTTGCATCCCGTAGTCGGCTGACCTGGGCGTCTCGACGAATGTCGCTCGCCATCGACGGATCACTGGCCTGATCTTGTCCGGTCGATCGAACTGGGCGATGCGCAGTTCCCCGAAATGGCCGGCGATCCGGTCGAGCCAGGGACCCCAGTTGCGTCGAGTGGAATCGGCAAGTTTCTTGTAGTCGGCGCTGGCTCTGTAGAGCGCGACCAGTGAACGGAACCGACCGCTGTCCGCTGACTGACGATTGGCTATCGCCTCATTATAGGAGGCGAGAAATTCTGGTGATCCAGGCACGCCGGCGAGGCGTGGACCGCCCCGCCAGGCATACCAGTAGGTTCGGCCTTTGGCCTTGACCTGGTGTAGGCCTTTGAGTTCAAGCGTGACCATGCTTTGCCTCGAACGCCGCGAGCTCGCGGTCGAGTTCGTCGGTGACTTCGTAATCCACCGAGCCAGCTTGGGCCTGAATACCGGACTGGTTATCAAGCACACGGTCGAGCGCCCTGCGATCCCAGACTTTGCGGCCAAGGAGCTGGACGGGTTTGGGCATTTTCCCGATGCGGACGAGCTTGTCGAAGTGCGTCGGGCTGACGCCGACGTAGGATGCTGCTTCCTTGCGATCGTAGCCACGGCGGACATCAGGGGAGAGAGGGTGAATAAGGCCGACAGTGATTGCCATGCGGAGGTCCTTTTGTTTGATGTAGCTATTATAGCAATCGCCGGGCGGGTTGTTTGAGGCAAACGCGAGATTCCGACCGACAGATCCTCAAGGACTCCGAATGGATGGGCGGCTGAAGCTTGCGACCAACTCCGGTCTGTCTTCGAGTTCGCCGGCTCCGCCAGGCAGGAGGGTGCTCCCCGCCCTGCCAAGCTCCCTCAACTATTAGCTAGGCTTCACGCTGAAATCAGCGGGAGCCGTCTAGCAGTTATATACAGCTTGCCCGCAGGGAGCTGACGAACAAAACATGGCTGCAGCCAGAGAGGATTGAACTCTGAGTTGTATCAATAAAATCAATTACTTACTGGATATTTTGTAACATTGTGACGCACTCTAGAATGGACGAAAAATCCGTCATTGCTTACGGCGCAGATGGACCTGCGGGCTGCGAAGTGCTGTTGTGCCCGATTGTCATGCATCATCGAACGTGTCCGGGAGAAGAACGGTGTTGAAGGGCATTGATCGTGTCTTGTCGGCTGAAATGTTGCTGGTCCTGATGTCGATGGGCCACGGCGACGACATCCTGGTTTGCGACGTGAACCATCCGGCTGTGACGATAGCAAAAGAAACGACCTACGGGCGGCTTGTCGACATGCCCGGCTGCGATATCCCGCGCGCCGTGGAAGCCATTCTATCGCTGATGCCGCTGGATACGTTTGTCGCCGCGCCGGTGAAACGAATGAAAGTTGTTGGCGATCCCGACCAGGTCATGCCACTTCACCAACGTATACAGGAACTGGTTGACGGCCTGGAGGGCCGGCCTGTGCTGTTCGAAGCTCTGGAACGCTTTGATTTTTATGCCGCAGCGCGAGCTTGCTTCGCTGTCGTGCGAACCTCCGACCCCGGTCCTTACGGATGCTTCATCCTACGCAAGGGCGTTATTTAACCCATAGCATCGAGCACTTTAGCGCCTACGGGCTGCCCTCGAGGCTGGAGCTGCACCTCCGGCTGGCCGCATATCTCAAATTAAAATCGTCGCGCCACTTGACGACTTCACAAAATTAGTATTTGTTGTGATGCAGTTCACAAGGCGATTTCACATGACTGCTTCTCGTTTCGCAACGCGCCTAAACTCCTTCGGCTCAGCCCCGCAGCTGTTCTGGCCAGATCTGAAAACCAAGCCGACCATGATGCAGATGGTCGAAAGAGCCGCAACCGCCAAGGGGTTGACGGATCTGGACCTGAATTATCCCGACCATGTCGGCGACGATCCCAGAGCGTTGGCGCGGCGAATTGGAGGCCTTGGTCTCAACATCAACGGCCTGGCCATGCGCTATTACACTAACCCGGGTTTCAAGAGAGGCGCCTTCACAAATCCTGATGAAGTTGTAAGGCGAGAGGCGATCGACCTCACAAAGCGCGGCATCGATGCAGCGCGCGAGATGGGTGTTCATCTCATGACTGTCTGGCTCGGCCAGGACGGGTTCGATTACAATTTCCAGCTTGACTACAAGCAGGCCTGGGACTGGGAGGTTGCAGGCATTCGCGAAGTCGCGGAACACGATCCCGAATGCCGGATCAGCATCGAATACAAGCCCGATGAGCCGCGTGCCCACAGCCTGCTGCGCGATGCCGCTACCACCTTGCTGGCTATAGCCGATGCTGGCGCTCCAAACCTTGGAGTGACGATGGATTTCGCGCACTCGCTCTATGCCGGTGAGCAGCCGGCATTCGCCTCGCATCTCATTCACCGCCGTAGCAAGCTGCTGGGCGTCCACCTGAACGACGCCTACGCCAAGCGTGACGATGGCCTCATGGTGGGCTCGGTGCATCTGCGCTCGACACTCGAGCTGCTGCGCCAGATTCGCCATGACGGCTACAGCGGCGCGCTCTATTTCGACACGTTTCCCGATGTCAGCGGGCTCGATCCGGTTGCGGAATGTGAGGCCAATATCGCCACCGTCAACCGATTGCTCGCAATCGTTGACCGCCTCGATGGCAGCAACCAGCTGAGCGACGCCATGGCCAGCCAGGACGCGGTCGCGAGCCAGAGAATCGTCAACACGGCATTGATCGGCAGCGCCTGATCGACGTTCGCCAGCCGGCGGCGCAATGACCGGCTTTTAGCAGGAGGAAGTTTGATGTCTTTACGCATGAAGTCCCTTATTGCCGGCTGCGCTTTTGCGCTTCTGGGCAGCTACGCTCACGCTCAGGATCTGGCGCCGCTCAACTCCGACACGGAGAAGGATCGCATCGACTGGTCGCAGCTGGAGTCCAAATTCGGAGCCGTTCCGGCAGCGGCTGCAGGCACAAAGATCGGTGGTGTTTCGAAAACCCTCACCAATGAATACTGGCGCAGCCTTGGTGAAGGCTATGCGGCTTACGCCAAGAAGGCCGGTGTGGAGGTGGTCTATCAGGCTGCTTCCAGCGAAGGAGACCAGCTTGGCCAGCTATCGACAGCCGAGACCCTGATTTCGCAGGGCTTCAACGCCCTGCTGTTCTCGCCGCAGACCGACAACAATCTGCAGCCGGCGATGGAAGAGGCCGAAGGCAAGGGCATCCCGGTCATCAATGTCAATGACGCCGTCATTCCGAGTGCCAAGCACTACGTTGGCAACGTCCAGCGCGACAACGGCGTGCGCGTGGCAAAATGGTTCCTAAAGAACCGGCCACAGGGCGGCAAGGTAGCCGTGATCGAAGGCCAGGCCGGCGTTTTCGCGGCAGGCCAGCGGACCAAGGGTTTCAGCGAGACCATCGCCGAGGGCGGCAAGTTCACGGTGGTCGCGAGCGTTCCCGGCAATTGGGATCGCCAGCTAGCCTACGATAATGCAGCCACCATTCTCCAGCAGAACCCGGATCTCGTAGGCTTCTACGCTAACAATGATGGCATGGCTCTGGGCGTCGTCGAGGCGGTCAAGGCCGCGAAACTGCAAGACAAGGTCGTGGTGTTCGGCACGGATGGCATTTCGGACGCCTACGCCTCGATTAAGGCCGGCGAACTGACGGGCACAGTCGACTCATTCCCCGTCCTAACCGGCGAAGTCGGTGTGGAAGTTGCCCTGCGCCTGTTGGGCAAGCAGGCGCTTCCGCGCGTCGTCTCAACCCCACAGGCGCTGATCACCAAGGACAACGTCGATACCTATGCGGTCAAGGGTGATGAACTGCGCAAGGTGTTGCTCGCTCAGCCGGCAGAGTGAGCCACAGGGCCCGGCCCGGGGGTGCCGGGCCCTATTCCACCCAACTTGTTTCCGGGAGGAGAATTTTGATGGACGATCCAGCCTATCGGCTCAAGCTGACCAACATTGGCAAGAGCTTTGGACCCGTGCGTGCGCTCGATGGCGTCGACATGGAGGTCAAACGCGGCACGGTTCATGGGTTGCTCGGCGAAAATGGCGCTGGCAAGTCGACGCTGCTGAACATCCTCTCGGGAGTCTTCCAGCCGTCCTCGGGATACGTCGAGGTCGATGGTGTTCGGGTTGCCGGCCACGGTCCCGTGGCCACGAGACGAGCCGGCATCGTGATGATCCACCAGGAATTACAGCACGTTCCGGAACTGACTGTTGCGCAGAACATGTTTCTAGGCCGTCCTGTAAAGACGGGCGGTTTGTTCGTGGCGCGTCGCATCCAGGAACGAGCCGCCGCGGAAGCGTTGGCGCCACTTGATCCATCCATAGACCCGTCCGTGCCAATCCGCACCCTCAAGGTCGCACAACGGCAGATCGTCGAGATCGCCCGCGCCATGATGGAAGACGCAAAAGTGCTGGCAATGGACGAGCCAACATCGAGCCTGACGCCGGCGGAGTTCGAGCGCCTGGCGGTT